>CAXNJD010000238.1:0-3741 GCA_964202545.1 Cypionkella sp. | reverse complement strand
TTCGTACAAAGGCTCGCCTGCCAGCGCAAAGTAATTGGGCACTTCCAGGCCGTATTGTTGGCCCCAAACCGCGCGCATGGCGGTGAAGGCGTCATACATTGGCGTCGTGCGGAACGGGCGCGCGGCGGGGCGTTCCTCGTTCGGGTAAGAAACGCTAAAGCGCATCTGATAGTTTTCGATCACCTTTGGCACGGTATAGCCAGGCGTTGTCCACGTGCCAAAGCGCGATACATCAAAGCCGCGCGGATCGCGCTCCACCTCGCCCTCAATCATCCACTGCGCCAGCGCAAGGCCCATACCGCCGCCCTGGCTAAAGCCCGCCATAACTGCGCATGCCGACCAGTAATTGCGCAGGCCTTGCACAGGGCCGATCAGCGGGTTGCCATCGGGGGCAAAGGTGAACGGGCCGTGGATCACGCGCTTCACCCCTGTGCGTTCCAACACGGGAAAGCGGCGATAGGCGAAGTTGACGCTGTCTTCGATTTTGTCGAATTGTTCGTTCAGCAACTCGTGGCCAAACTCCCACGGCGTGCCATCAATCGACCACGGCTCGCAGGGTTTTTCATAAAACCCAATGCACAGCCCGCGCCCTTCTTGGCGTAAGTATGACTCGCCCCCCGGATCCATCACATGCGGAAATTCTTTGCCCGTTTTCAGGATGTCCATGATTTCGGGAATGTCATCTGTGACCAAATACTGATGCGCCATAGGCAGCAGCGGCAGGTAAACCCCTGCCATTGCGCCAATTTCCCGCGCCCACAGCCCGCCCGCATTCACCAAATGCTCGCAGGTGACAGTGCCGTTTTCTGTCACGACATCCCAACCGCCATCGGCGCGCTGCGTAGTCGCCAGCACGCGGTTGTGCAGCACAATTTCAGCCCCCCCCATACGCGCGGCCTTGGCATAGGCGTGGGTTGTGCCCGATGGGTCAAGGTGGCCGTCCAGCGGATCATACAGCGCGCCAACAATACCTTCGAGATTGACCAGACCATTGGTCAGCTTTTCAATCTCTTCATGGCCCAAAATCTCGGTATCCAGCCCCATATAGCGGTGCTTGGCACGTTCGGCCTTTAGTTGCTCAAAGCGCGCTTCATTATCGGCAAGAGTGATCCCGCCCACATGATGCAGCCCGCAAGACATGCCTGTGATTGCTTCCAATTCCTTATATAGGCGAATGGTATAGCCTTGCAGCGCTGCCATATTGGTATCGCCGTTCAGCGTGTGAAACCCGCCGGCCGCGTGCCATGTGCTGCCTGATGTCAATTCCGAACGCTCAATTAGCATGACATCCGACCAGCCAAGTTTGGTCAGGTGGTACAAAACCGAACAGCCAACGACACCGCCGCCAATCACCACCACGCGGGCATGAGTTTTCATTTTTGGAATCCTTACGAAAATTTTGTTCAGACTGCCGCCCGCGCGGGCGGGCGGCATGACTGCGCGCGACAAAATATGTCGCAAAGGGGCGGTGATGGGGCGGGGCTGACAAAAAGGGCGCCCGAAGGCGCCCTGATAAATCCCCGATAGTGCGGGGTTATTTCGGCCCGATCATCATCACCATCTGGCGGCCTTCCAGCTTTGGCATCGATTCAATCTTGCCTGCGGTTTCCACATCGGCGGCCACGCGGTTCAAAAGTTCTAGCCCCAAATCTTGGTGGGCCATCTCGCGGCCACGAAAGCGCAGGGTGATCTTAACTTTATCGCCCTCGCCCAAAAATTTATGCACCGAGCGCATTTTGACTTCGTAATCGTTGGGATCCGTGCCTGGACGGAACTTAATTTCTTTAATTTCGATGACTTTTTGCTTGCGGCGCGCTTCGGCCTCGCGCTTTTGCTGTTCAAACTTGAACTTGCCGAAATCCATAATTTTGCATACGGGCGGTTCGGCGTTGGGGCTGATTTCTACCAAATCCAGACCTGCATCTTCGGCCATTTGCATGGCCACGGCAGGTGTGACCAATCCCACATTTTCGCCATCTGCTCCGATCAGCCTGATCTCAGGGTTGCGGATACGGTCATTGATACGCGGGCCAGTGTCTCGTTGTGGCGGGGCGTTGTGCGGTCTGCGGGCTATGGTCGTGGTCCTTTGGTTGTTTGGGTTGTGCGCAAGATAAGCAATGCCGCGCGCATCTTCAACCGCAAAACCGGCGCATGGGGGCAATTTGCCGTAAATCACGGCGGTTTCGCGCGCTGACCTTTCCATTGGGCAAATCATGTGTAATAGGCAACGCGCCGAACCTCCCTCGGCGTTAGGAGAGAAAAATGAACAGAAATATCCTTATTGGTTTGATCTTGGTTGTTTTGGCTGGTGGTGGTTACTATCAGTTCAGCATGAAGCCTGCACAAGAGGCCGCTGCCGCTGCTGCCGCCGCCGCTGAAGCCGAAGCAAAAGCTGCGACAGAAGCCGCGGCAAAGGCCGCTGAAGAAGCTGCCGCTGCTGCCAAAGCCGCAGAAGAAGAGGCTGCTGCCGCTGCCGCCGCGATGGAAGCGATGAAGGCCGAAGCTGCCGCAGCGCTGAACCCTGCTGCATTTGACGCGGCCAAAGTGACCGCACTGATCGACGCATCGCCCTTGGACGACGCGACCAAAACCACATTGAAGGCTGGCGTGACTGCTGCTGCAACCAACCCTGCCTTGGTGGCTGGCGCAATCACCGCTGTAAAGGCCGCTTTGGGCCTGTAACTTTCGCCAACTCCAATGCAAAAGGCCGCGCTAATCTGCGCGGCCTTTTCATTTTGCGTGCAGGCTTCGGCTAGCTGCCATCGCCGACGAACGCCTTTTCCACCACAAATTCCTTTGGGTCGGAATTGGCCCCTTCGCGCAGGCCGAACCCTTCTAGCACTGCTTTAACATCGACGTTAAAGGCCAAGCTGCCGCAGACCATGGCGCGGTCATCGGCGGGGGTCATCTGCGGCAGGCCAAGGTCGGCAAAGACCTTGCCCGACGTCAGATTATCGGTGATACGGCCCATATGGGGGAACGTCTCGCGCGTTGTGGTGGGGTAATAATGCAACTTGCCCGCCACCATCTCGCCGATCAGCGGATCATCTGCCAACCCGTCCACCAATTGGCGGCCATATTCCAATTCGGCCACCTCGCGGCAGGTGTGCATCATGATGACGCTTTCGTATTTCTCGTAGGTTTCAGGTTCGCGCAGCAGGCTGGCAAAGGGGGCAAAGCCTGTGCCAGTCGCCAGCAGCCACAGCCGTTTGCCGCCCAGCAGCGCGTCATGCACCAGCGTGCCGACGGGTTTGGGGCGCAAGATAATCTCGTCGCCCACTTGGATGTGTTGCAGGCGGCTGGTCAGCGGGCCATCGGGCACTTTGATGGAATAAAATTCCAACTCCTCATCCCATGCAGGGGACGCGATGGAATAGGCGCGCAGCAATGGTTTGCCATTTTCGCCCATCAGGCCAATCATCACAAATTCACCCGACCGAAAGCGCAGGGTTTTGGGCCGCGTGACGCGGAACGAAAACAAACGATCCGTCCAATGCGTGACCGCTGTGACGGTCTGCGCATCGGGCAGGTGGGCTTTTAGGGGGGCGTCTTGCATCACAGCCTCGGTCATTTGGAACACTCGCTTTTATAGGCGCTTTGGCCGTGCGGGGGTAGGGGGGTATCAGGCGCGCAGGCGCGACAGATAGTCATTTTCGCGCCAATCGGCGCGGGCGAGCCATTGGATTTCGGGTTGGCGGGCAGCAAGCGCATCTGGGATGATCACCCCATCAAACCCCACCC
>CAXNJD010000237.1:0-3746 GCA_964202545.1 Cypionkella sp. | reverse complement strand
AGGGGCGCGGCCATGCGTTCAGCGGGAAGCGTCCGCCAAAGATTGTGCCCGGCAGCGGGTCAGCGCGGTAATGCAAAAACGCCGAAAGCTGGGTGATATAGACCACCTCATCAGCGATAAAGCAGTAGGGAAGGGAAAGTTGCACTGTTGGGCGGTCGGGAAAGCGCCATTCAGTTTCATTGACTAGCGTCAACACCTCGCCCAGTTTGTTGCCGCGAATGGGGCTGGCCGTGCCCGCGCGGTTGACCAGCACTGCCTTGCCCTTTTCATCGCGGGAAAAGCCTATGTGAATGTCAAACGGGCATTTGACCATGAAATAACGGCTTTCCAGCTGGATCACCGCAGGGCAGCGACTGGCGCTTTTGGCATGGGCCTTGTTGGTTTGCCGAAAAATCACCCGCTCGGGCGCGTCATACATCACCGCGCCTTTGTCAGATGTTAAAAACCAACCCACTGTGACGGGGCCGCTTTCGGGTTCATATTCTGGGCGTTCAAAACCGACGGAAATTTCCATGGGGCAACCTTTACAATTTTTGGCAGAATTGGCGCAAAGGCGGCGGCTGTCAATCGCCGCTTATTGACAGCGCAGTGTCGCCCCGCCATTGGAATGGAAAAGGGGTGCAAAATGGCCGATGACCGTTTGATCGTGGCGCTGGATGTGCCAAATATTGTGCAAGGGCTGCAAGTGGCCGACGCCTTGGGCGATGCTGTTTCCTTTTACAAAATAGGGCTGGGCATGTTGACGGGCGGCGGATTGGCCTTGGCGAATGAGCTAAAAGGCGAACGCGGCAAGCGCATTTTTCTGGATATGAAGCTGTTTGATATTGGCGCAACGGTTGAGGCCGCCGTGCGCGGCCTGTGCCAATATGATCTGGACTTCTTGACGGTTCATGGCGATCCGCAAGTTGTGCGCGCGGCTGGCGAAGGCAAACGCGGTTCGAACACAAAAATTTTGGCGGTGACGATTTTAACATCATTAGATCGCGCCGATTTGGACGCGAATATGATTTTGGCCGGCGATATTGCCGAAATTACCCTTGCTCGCGCCGCCCGCGCGTTGGAGGCTGGGGCAGATGGGGTAATCGCCAGCCCGCAAGAGGCCGCCGCAATCCGCGCGCTGCCGCAGGCCAAGGGAAAGCTGATTGTCACCCCAGGGGTGCGGCCAGCGGGGGCCGATTCGAGTGATCAAAAGCGCGTTGCCACGCCAAAGCAGGCGCTGCTTAATGGGGCTGATCATATTGTCGTGGGTCGCCCGATTTGGGCCGCGAAAGATATGCGCGCGGCCGCGCAGGCGATTCTGGCAGATATTGCCTGATCGGGTATCTGGGCGCATAGTTGGAATATGCCAGCCCTATGCCGCGATTGCCTGACCCAGTTTGATGCGGGGGCAAGATGCCCCAATTGCCGCTCGCCCCGCGTGCTGGCACATAGCGAGTTGTATGATTTGTCCATCGCGCATATGGACTGCGATGCTTTTTATGCATCGGTTGAAAAACGCGACAATCCCGAACTGCGCGATCAAGCGGTGATTGTAGGGGGCGGTGCGCGCGGGGTGGTATCGACATGCTGCTATATCGCACGCATTCATGGGGTGCGATCCGCCATGCCGATGTTTCAGGCGCTAAAACTGTGCCCGCAGGCCGTGGTGGTGAAACCGCGCATGTCTGCCTATGTGGAAGCAAGCCGCGCCATTCGCGCCATGATGGAGGAGTTGACCCCCGCCATCGAGCCTCTGTCATTGGATGAGGCGTTTCTAGACCTGACAGGCACCACACGCCTGCACGGCGCGCCGCCCGCCGTAATGCTCGCGCGGTTGGTGCGGCGGATGGAGGCCGAATTGGGCCTGACAGGGTCAATCGGCCTGTCGCACAACAAGTTTCTGGCAAAAATCGCGTCAGATCTGGATAAGCCCAAGGGATTTTCCGTGATTGGGCAGGCCGAGACGGAAGCCTTTCTTATGCCCAAGCCCATTAAAATCATCTGGGGTGTGGGCACGGCAACCCAAGCGCATTTGGAAAAGGCTGGCATACGCACCATTGCCGATTTGAGGCGATGGGAACAGGCCGATTTGACGGCCCGCTTTGGCCAAATGGGCGCCCGTCTATATCATCTGGCGCGGGGGCAAGACAGGCGGCGCGTGCAGCGGGATGCCGCTGTTAAATCTATCAGCAAAGAAACGACCTTCTTTGAGGATACCGCCGATCTTGATTTGCTGGACGGCCATATTTGGCGGCTGGCAACCCAAGTATCCGACGCAGCAAAGGCCAAGAGTTTTGGCGGCAAAACGGTAGCGCTAAAGCTGAAACGCAGCGATTTTTCGGCCCTTTCGCGGCGGGTTACGTTAGAAGACCCAACGCAACTGGCCGACCGCATCTATCGGACGGCCCGCGCGCTGTTTGATGCTGCGCAGGCGCAAATGGGCGCAGGATTTGGCCCGTTTCGGCTGATTGGCGTTGGGATTTCTGACCTTTCTCCTGCCAAAGCCGCCGATCAGATGGGTGATTTGCTCGACCCATCAGCCCCCAAACGCGCCGCTGCCGAGCGTGCAAGTGATGCGATCCGCGCCCGCTTCGGCAAGGATGCCATTGTAAAGGGGCGCGCACTGCGCTGATTATTCGGCGGCCAGTGATTGAGGTGGGGCCAAGCGCGTGGTGATCTGGGCCAGCGCGGCGGTGATCTTGGCCGCAAAGGTTGCAAAATGAGGCAGCGGCGTGACCTGCGCTTCGTCCATATAAAGCCCGCGCGAGATTTCAATTTGTACCACATGTTTGCCCGCAAAAGGCTGCCCATAGTGCTGCGCGATATATGCCCCCGCAAAGGGGCTATTGCGCGCAACGCGCAGGCCTTGCGCCACAAATGCTGTTTCAATTTCAGCAATAATGTGCCCCGAGGCCGACGCGCCATGCCTATCACCCAACACAACATCGGCGGGGCGCTGGTGCGGGCGCAGCATCTGCGCCGCCTCGCTGGGCATGGAATGCATATCCAGCAAAATCGCCATGCCAAAACGGGCGGCGGTTTCATCCATCAGCCCGCGCAGGGCGGCGTGATAGGGGCGCCAATGGTTGTTAATGCGCGCCTCAGCCTCGGCAAGGGGCAGTTTGCCGCTGTAAATTGCCCGCCCGCCCGCCACAACGCGCGGAATAACCCCAAGCCCAGACGCAATGCGCGGATTGCTGTCATTGCGACGCGCCCCTTCTATCAAGGCGGGGTCAAACTCGTCAGCGGCTCGGTTTAGGTCAACATAGGCGCGCGGCACATGCGCCAGCAACAAAGGCGCGCCCAAACGCGGGGCGGCGGCAACCATTTCATCCACAAACGCATCTTCAGATGACCGAACCGCCCTCATATCCAACACAGACTGGCGCAAAAAGGCGGGTGGATAGGCCCGCCCCGAATGCGGCGAGGAAATCACCACAGGGCAAGTTTGCACATCTGGCCGAATGATCTGAAAAGACGCGGTCAAGAAAAACTCCTATAGAATCACAGAATATAATGAAAGATATCGGCAGCGATACCCCTTGATCCGCCGCGCCCTTCTGTTTATAGCCACGCAACCGATATGCCAGCGCCGCCTTTTGGCGAATCTGATCTATCGGTAGACCAATGCTAAAAGTGGGCGGTTAGCTCAGCGGTAGAGCACTACGTTGACATCGTAGTGGCCACTGGTTCGATCCCAGTACCGCCCACCATTCATGCCCTGCAAGGGGTGCTTAACTGTGGCGCGCAAGCGCCGCGATGTACAG
>CAXNJD010000236.1:0-3766 GCA_964202545.1 Cypionkella sp. | reverse complement strand
CCAGCAAAGTTGACAAAGCCGTTGCCATCGGTGTCTTCCAGACCTGCGGCAGCAAGCGCCGCTTGGGCAGATGCCACATCAAACGGGAAGAATGTGGTCGAGGCTGCGTCATAGAACGACGTGCCTTGCATCACACCGCCTGCATAAGGCGTGGCAAACGGGCCTTTGACAAGGCTGTCGCCCAGCCGCGCACGATCCAGACCATAAGAAATGGCTTTGCGGAAATCGGCGTTGCGGTTCAATTCGCGCACGGCTTGGCCGCGTGCGTCAGGTTCGCCCCAACCATTGCCCGACAGGTTTGGAAACAGCGCGTAACCGATTGTGCGCGGGCCAAAGGCAAGACGCGCAGGCGCGGTTTCTTCTGCTGCCTTCTTTAGGCTTTCAACAAAGTTTTCGGGCTGCTCAAGGTTCGAGAAGTCGCCCGTGCCAGCGATGGTTTGCACATCGCGGTCGCCCCAAGTGGACAGGCGGAAGTGCATTTCGTCAAGGTAGGGCAGCTGTTGGCCAGCCTCGTCAACTTTCCAGTAGTAGGGGTTGCGGCGCTTGATAACGATGTCATCTGGGCGGTGTTCAACAACAACCCAAGCCCCCATTGTGGGGAAGTTCATATACTCAGAAGGAAAGCTGTTGGCGAAGTCCTCATACGAGGTGCCGCCGTGCTTTGGATGCTTTGGTTTTAGCATATGGCTTGGGCCAGGGCAGAAGTTGCCATAAGCCATCGCATATAGAACCGATTCTGGGAAGGCGGTGGTGAAGGTCATCTTGAAGGTATAGGCGTCGATGACTTCCAGCGTGGTGCCCGCGCCGTAGGTTTCTTGGCTTGCGCCCATCAATGGGGTGACTTCAGGATCCATCACAACATCGTTCCAATAGAAATCGATGTCTTCGGTATCAAACGCATCGCCGTCAGACCATTTTGCGCCTTCGATCAGCTTGATCGTCAGCGACATGCCATCCTCGGCCCATTCCCACGATTTCGCAAGGTTTGGCATAGGCTGCAGGTCGGCGGCGTTCACGGTGAACAACGGGCCAGTGCGGGTTAGGCATTCGACCAGACCGATATCGATCCCGCCCCAGCCATAGGATTTGCCTGCCCAAAAGTTCCAACCTTCGGGACGACCGCCAATGACATGGCGCATCACATCGCCGTAGACGCCGTTGCCATCGGGCATGTTGGCGGTTTTGAACACTAGCGGCTCTTTTGGCAGACGCTCGGCCACAGGGGGCAATTTGCCCGCGGTGACAAATTCAGTGACCCAAGCGGGTTCTGAAGAGGCAGATAGTGCCTTATATTCATAGACATCGGCGCGGTTGACGTAAATCGGTTCGCCCTGCGCGTCGAATTTTGGTGGCTCTGGTGGGGTGGTGGTTGCCATCATTTCGGCATTCACTGCCGCAGCAGATACACCCAAAAGCAGCGCAGCCATCGCTGCGCGTTGGAATTGTGTCTTCATAGGTTCCTCCCTTGGCCAATTGGCCGGGTTTCAACAATTAGGCGGTTATCGTTTTTTATGATCCCAAAGTCAGCGCCACAGGGCACAGCTTTAGGTAGGATTAACGTGCGTGACAAAACCCTTGCCAGCAATATCGTTTTGGCAGATTGTGTTCTGGTTTTCTAAGAAAAGAGCCAAGGGAGCCATCACAATGGCAAATGATCGCGCAGAATTTTCCAAAAGCCGCCCGCTGACGCCGACGCCCAGCCACGAGCGGCACTTTTACAGCGCCCAGTGCGCCTTTGGCCGATTCGGTATGCGCATCTTTGATCCCGTGCTGATGGGAGCACCGCATTGGCACGGCCATATCGAGGCAAACTTTGCCATCGACATGGAAATGACCTATAATGTCGATGGCCAAATTGTTGAAATTCCAGCCAATCGACTGGTGGTTTTTTGGGCGGGTGTGCCGCATCAACTGACGGATATTCGTAGGTTGAATACGCCCGACAAGTCGAAATTATGCAATATTTACCTGCCGTTAGATGCGTTTCTTTTTATGAATCACATCGCGCCTTTTCAGATGGCATTACTGGGCGGCGGGATGGTTGTTCTGCCCGAAACCCTATGCAGCGAGGGACAAGTGCGCCGCTGGTACAGCGATTATCGCACGGGCGATTTTGAACGCGCCGAGGTGATAAAGATGGAGATGAACGCACTGCTGCGCCGCGCCGCGCTTGATCAGTTGTCGTATTTGCGCGCGCCGACTAGCCACTTGGAAGGCGACCGCGCGCTGTCTTCCAGCCATATTCGCCATGTGATTGCCATGGTGCGTTATGTTCTGGAAAATTTAGAAAAGCCGTTGCGCAATGCCGATATCACCGCCGTGACGGGTCTGCATGAGAATTACGCCCTGTCACTTTTCACGCGCGTTATGCGTGCACCATTAAAGCAGTTCGTGATTCGTATGCGCCTGATGCGGGCGCGGGCGCTGCTGGTGGAAAGTTCGATGCCCATTTCGGCTGTTGCTGAAGCGTCAGGGTTTTCATCTGTTTCACAGTTTTATGCGCAGTTTAAGGCGGGTTACGGCATTCCCCCCGCCGAAGTGCGCGAGCAGTTTTTGAGGATGGAATTGCGTTAGATTGCCACGCTTGCCCCACCTTGTGCGGCCGATGCCTCGGCCCCATCCAATACGCGCTGCAATTCTGCCCCGCGCGCAAAGGTTGGCTCTGCCGCACCTGTCCCGCGAATGGCGGATACAAAGCGTTCATAGATGCTGGGCAGGGTCGGGCAATCTACCTCGCGCCAATTGGGCGCAAGAATATCTACCCCAAGGCAGGCGCGAAGGGCGCTGACAGACCCTTCAAACCGCACTTCCAGCCCGCCCAAATCGCCATAAATGCGCAGGCGTAGATCGTTCATATGGCCCGTGGCAAAGCGGGTGGCTGCAACAGTTCCAATCGCCCCGCTCAAGAGCTGCATCTGCATCGTCGCACTGTCGTTGGCATCAAGCGTATATTCGCCAATTTTGCCGCCCTCGGCCTTGTCAAAAGTTTTGAGCAGGCAAGAAATACTGCTGACGGACTCGCCTGCAATAAATGTTGTGAAATCCAGAATATGAATGCCAACATCGCCTAGAACGCCCTTTGATCCATGCGAGGTAGACAGCCGCCACAGCCATTGGCTTTCCGTCTTCCAATCGCCCCATGCTGCTTGCGTCAGCCAGCTTTGCAAATAAGACGCTTCAAAATGGCGCACGGGGCCAATTGCCCCCTCGCGCACCATTTTGGCGGCCTGTTGCAGGGCATGGACATTGCGGTAAGATAGGTTGACCATATTTACAACACCAGCCTGCTGGGCGGCGGCAGCCATTTCCAGCGCCTGCGCGGCATTGGTGGCAAGGGGTTTTTCGCACAAAATATGCTTGCCCGCCGCCAGAACGGGCAGGGTTGTCGCGTAATGCGCCGCGTCAGGCGTGACGTTTGTCACCGCATCAAACTGGCCCCATGCCAGCGCCTGTTCCAGCGTGGAAAAGCGGTTTTCAATGCCAAACCTATCGCAAAAGGCGGTCAGTTGCGCGGGGCGCGTATCGACGCCGCCCACCAATTCCACACCGCCTATCTCGGCAAATTTTTCGGCATGATTGGCGGCCATGCCGCCCGTGCCAAGGATTAATAAACGAATGTGTTGTGCCATTACCGAAGCCCCGCTTCGCCCGCTGCGTGCAGCTTTGGCCCGCGTTCGGTTATGGGTTCTGGCGCGGTATCCACGGGGACATTGGGAGCATCATTTGGGTTTGCAATGCGCGTGGCGGGGTTAAAGGCCCAAGCAAC
>CAXNJD010000235.1:0-3767 GCA_964202545.1 Cypionkella sp. | reverse complement strand
CATTGTTTCGATACATTCTTATAAGATTTCTAGCAACATTCGGGCGAGTTTTGTTGATTTTTGCCTTTTTGCTGTTCGTGGTAGGGATCGTTGACGAACTTGGCGCGCTGAAACCTGAACAGGGTATAACGCGCGCGATATACATGTCTATCATTGGGCAAATGCAAACCGCTTATACGATTTTGCCACTGATGATGATCATTGCCGCAATAACTTTCTTTTTAGGTATGTCACGTTCATCCGAGCTTGTGGCTGTGCGGGCATCAGGCGTGTCAGGATTGCGGTTCTTACTGGCGCCTTGCACGGGTGCGCTGCTTGTCGGTTTGGTATCTGTAACGATGTTCAACCCGCTTGTAGCTGTATTCAGCACAAAATATGAGGCAGAGAAAGGGCGCGCCAATGCATCGACTGCGCTGTCAGTGGGCGACACAGGTGTCTGGCTGCGCCAAAGCAATGCTGGCGAGCAAACTATGGTGCACGCAAAAACAACCGAACTATCTGGGTTGCGGCTGTTAGGAGCAACTTTTATTAGCTTTGATGGAAATGGTACGCCGATTGCACGGGTCGAGGCCGCTTCTGCCCAACTTGAACCACAAGCTTGGGTGTTGAAAGGCGCGCTATCGTGGGACTTAACGCAAGGTAATCCACAAAGTCTACGCAAAGTGCTACCTGAGGGCAGCCGCATCTCAACCGATTTACATCCCGAAGATTTGACTTCGGGCTTTGGGCGGCCAAATTCGGTGCAAATATGGGCTTTGCCTTCGCATATAGCTTCGCTGCAATCGGCAGGGTTTTCGGCCCGCGCTTTTCAAGTCTGGCTTCAGAGTGAATTGGCTAAGCCTTTGTTCTTGGTTGTAATGGTCATGGTTGCTGCAGGCTTTACAATGCGGCATATCAGGTCAGGAAACCGTGCGCAGTTGGTCATCATTGCGGTAATGTTAGGGTTTGGTATTTTCTTCTTTCGCAACATCGCTGAGGTCTTCGGCCAAAACGGCAAGGTACCTGTGATGCTATCTGCATGGGGGCCAACCGCGGCTGCATCTTTGCTGGCGGTCAGTCTGCTTTTGCATCTGGAGGAAGGATGATGACGCGAGCGGCTGTCGCCATCAATTTCGCGTTTATGCGCTGCGCAGTTGTTAGCGTATGCTTGGCGCTGGGGATATTGACCAGCCCGCCAGCATTCGCCGAGCCAAAGGCCAGTTTGATTGCCGATACCTTGGCAATCACACCGGGCGATGTATTGGTTGCCACGGGCGATGTCGAAGTAATTCACAAAGGGCAGCGCCTGACCGCACAGCGCATCGTATATAACCGCACCCTAAACAGTTTGGTGATTGAGGGTCCGATCACCCTTGACGATGGCAAGAACATTACAATTCTTGCATCATCTGCCGCACTAAGTGACGATCTGCGCAACGGGCTTATAAGCAATGCAAGGGTGATTATTGACCAGCAGTTGCAGATTAGTGCGGGCGCGATCCAGCGAGTTGATGGACGTTACAATGCCATGTTCACGGCTGCGGCATCGTCGTGCCAAACTTGCCTAGGCCGCGCACCTTTATGGGAAATTCGCGCCAGTCGCGTTGTCCATGACACAGTCGAAAAGCAATTGTACTTCAATGATGCGCAGTTTCGCATTGCGGGTGTGCCGTTGGCATACTTTCCACGCCTTAGGTTGCCCGATCCAACGCTAAGGCGTGCCACTGGGTTTTTGGTTCCACAATTTGAAGCCAGCACATCGCTGGGCTTCGGTGTAAAAGTTCCATACTTCATTGCGATGGGGCCGAGCAAAGACTTGCTTATCACACCCTATGCCACCGATTTGGGCGATCGCAGTATCGAGTTACGCTATCGCCACGCCTTTCGTACCGGCACATTAACCGTGACGGGGGCGCTGTCGAATGACACGATCGAAAACGGCAAACTGCGCGGCTATGTTCTGGCATCGGGTTCCTTCCGCTTGCCCGCAGAGTACACACTGAAATTGCGCGGGGAAACAGTTTCCGATGCTGGGTTTTTCAATCGATATGGATTGACCGAGCAAGACCGCTTTGTAACGTCGGCCGAAATCGGCCGCGCAAATCGCGATCAAGTGGTGCAAGCACGCGTCTCAGGATTTTACTCCGTGCGCAGCCGCGAAGACAATGCCACGCAGCCAAGCCAAATGTCTGATTTTGAACGGCTTCAGCGGATTGATTTGGGTGAATTTGGCGATTTCAGCTTTGGCCTGTCGGCAAAGGTGCGCCAGCGCGCGTCGACCAATCCGTTGGACGGCGACGACCGCGACAGCGCCGCTGATGGCCGCGACGTGGGCGGGTTTGGGGTTTCTGGCGAATGGCAAAAATCCACTGTCTTGCCATTTGGTGTTCTGGGCAAAGCGACTTTGGGCCTAAGATTGGATCGGTACCGCGTTGCCGAAGATGCGATTTTTGCTGGCGATTACAATCGCAGCAGTTCAGCGTTTGCTGCCGAATTGCGCTGGCCGCTGATCAAAACTGGCGCAAACGGGGGCACACATACGCTAGAACCAATGGCGCAAATCGTGCTTGCCCCCGATAATTCCACGCGACTATTCAACGAAGACAGTGCACTGGTGGAATTTGACGAAGGCAATCTTTTTGCTTTGAACCGTTTTCCGGGATCAGACCGGATCGAGGCAAGTAATCGTGCCAATTTGGGGGTCAATTACACCTATGCCGCACCAAACGGCCAGCGCCTGCAATTGTCAGTGGGGCGGGTGATTTCCAGCAACAGCGCGGCACAATTTGCCGCCGCGTCTGGCCTTGGTCAGGCGCGGTCAGATTGGCTAGTGGCTGGGCAATTGGATATGAACAGTCAACTGGGGCTGACGGCGCGCAGCTTGTTCACCGAAGACGGAGACTTGCGAAAACTGGAATTGCGAACCGAAGTCAAGTCCAACAAGACGGACCTGTCGGTCGGGTATCTTTACACCCCTGCGGATGCAGACGAACAGCGCAGCGATACGATCAGCGAAATTTCGCTGTCTGGCTCGCAATCTTTGTCGCAACGCTGGAATGCAAGCGTGACTGCGCGCTATGATACTCAGGCAAAGGCGCTATCAAAATCGGGGGTGGCAATGGTTTATCGCAATGAATGTTTGCAGCTTGATGTTTCGCTCTCGCGTCGCTTCGCAACCTCATCTAGGGTAGATCCAAATACAGTCTTTGGCTTGTCGGTTGCCTTTTTGGGATTTGGCGGGCAAGCAGCGGGTGTAGCAGAACAATGTCGGGGATAAAAATGCGTCAACAGCCAAAGGTAATGGCACGAAAAACGCCAGTCATACGCGGATTTATCTCGCTGATGGCGGCGGGTTTTTTGGTTTTGTCTGCGCAGATGACATTGGCACAGAACGCAACAAAAGCTTCATTCACCCCGGTTAAATTTGTCAATAATCAGGCGATTACGGGATTTGAACTGAACCAGCGAATGGGCTTTTTGGATCTGCTGGGGTTTGATGGCGATCTGAAGAACGAAGCAATGACAGGGCTTATTGACGACCGTTTGCGCCTTGCCATGGCCAAATCCATGGGCCTGTCCCTTTCGCCCGAAGATGTGATGGCGGGCATGGAAGAATTTGCATCGCGCGGAACTTTGGATGCGCAAGGCTTTTTGCAAGCCATTGGCGAACAAGGCATCGCCCCCGAAACATTTCGCGATTTTGTTAGCGCAGGGCTAATTTGGCGCCGCGTGATCAGCACGCGCTTTGGCGATTCTGTTATAATTTCGGAAGCCGCCGTTGATCGCGC
>CAXNJD010000234.1:0-3778 GCA_964202545.1 Cypionkella sp. | reverse complement strand
GGGCGTGGCGCTGAATTTCGTGGCATCGGGCATTACAGTTCTGATTGCCGAAAGTATGTTCGGCCAAGGCGGGCGCACGCCGCCGCTAGAAGGTGCGGCGCGGTTTGCCAATATTGATTTGCCCCTTGCCGAGACCTTGCGCGCAGTTCCCATATTGGGGCCGTTTTATGCCGAGGTTATCTCGGGCCATACGATATTGGGTTATGTCGCGCTGGCCTTAGTGCCAATATCTTGGTGGGTTTTGTATCGCACGCGGTTTGGCCTTCGGCTGCGCGCTGTGGGGGAAAACCCTGCTTCGGTCGATACGGCGGGGGTATCAGTGGTACGGCTGCGCTTTCGCGCCGTTATCATCGCGGGCGTGTTGTGTGGGCTTGCAGGGGCCTATATGTCAACAGGGCTGCAAGCGGGTTTTGGCCGTGAAATGACAGCAGGGCGCGGTTACATCGCGCTGGCGGCGTTGATTTTCGCAAAATGGCGGCCGTGGCAGGCGTTGTGGGCGACGTTGTTGTTTGGCTTTTTGCAGGCGCTTGCCCTGCGGCCTGATGTGGTGGAAAGCATGACGCGTGTGGCGATTCCTGTCCCATTCTTGGATGCGCTACCCTATATCTTAACTGTTATCGTGCTGGCTGGTTTTGTAGGCAAGGCGATTCCACCCCGTGCGGGAGGCGAGCCTTATGTCAAAGAGCGTTGAGTTAGCTGCGCAAATCCGCGCCCGCGCGGGCAATGCGCCTGTGAAATTAGGCCTTATCCTAGGTTCGGGGCTTGGGCATTTGGCGGGTGCTGTCGATGGGGTTTCCATTCCTTACAGCGATTTGGAAGGCTTTCCGCATGTGGGCGTTTCGGGCCATAACCCTAACTTGGTGATCGGCAACCTAGAAGGGGTGCGCGTGGCGATTTTTGGCGCGCGCGAGCATTACTATGAAAACGGCAATCCATCAGCTATGCGGTTTGCTTTAGAGGTGCTACGCGATTTGGGCGCGCATGATCTGATCGCGACCAATGCGGCAGGCAGTTTGCGCGCCGATATTGCGCCAGGCGATTTGATGCTGCTGTCAGATCACATCAACTTTTCAGGGCTAAACCCCCTGATTGGCGAGAAAACCGATGCCCGCTTTGTACCGATGACCACGGCACATGACGCAGGCCTGCGTGCCAGTTTGCGCGCAGCGGCGGAGCACCTTGGCATTGCCCTGCCCGAAGGGGTTTATGCATGGTATTCTGGCCCTAGTTTTGAAACTCCTGCGGAAATTCGCGCGATCAAGATTTTGGGCGGCGATGCGGTGGGCATGTCCACTGTGCCCGAAGTCATATTAGCGCGGTTTTTGGGAATGCGTGTGGCAGCAATTTCGAAGATCACCAATATGGCGGCTGGCATGTCGAACGAACAGATCAGCCATGAACATACCAAGGCAATGGCCCCATTGGGCGCGGCCAAACTGGAAAAAATTCTGCGAGAGTTTTTGCGAAGTCATACATTCTAGAAATTGAATTGACGCGCGGCGCAAAAAGCCGCACACCATAGTCTAAATCCCTTACAGGCTTGCGGTTATGCAAATTTATCTGCCCATTGCCGAAGTCTCTGTGAACTTGTTTTTGCTGCTGGGTCTTGGTGGGCTGGTGGGGTTTCTGTCGGGCATGTTTGGTGTGGGCGGCGGGTTTTTGATCACACCGCTTTTGATGTTAATCGGCGTACCTTCGGGTGTGGCTGTGGCCACGGGCGCGAACCAAGTTGTTGCATCGTCTATCTCGGGTGTGCTGGCGCAATTGCGGCGCAAGGGGGTTGATTTTGTAATGGGCACGGTGCTGCTGATTGGCGGTTTAGTCGGCAGCTTTATCGGAGTTCAGGTTTTCGCGTATATGACAGAGTTAGGCCAAGTTGATGTTTTTGTTCAACTTTCCTATGTATTTTTTCTAGGCTTTATTGGCGCCACAATGTTTTGGGAGTCGGCACGCGCGATTTTGCGCAGCCAACGTCAAGGCGCGCAGCAAATACGTCGCGCACATGAACACAGCTGGATGCACAGCCTGCCCTTCAAGGTAAAATTTCGTAAATCAGGCCTGTTCATTTCCGTTTTGCCGCCGCTGGTGCTTGGGGCTGCGGTTGGAATATTGTCGGCCATAATGGGGGTGGGTGGGGGGTTCATTCTGGTTCCCGCGATGATCTACCTTTTGGGCATGCCGACAAAGGTTGTTGTTGGGACATCGCTATTTCAGATTATATTTGTCACGGGCTTTACAACCATCATGCATGCCGTCAACAGTCAGACAGTTGATATGATGCTGGCCTTTGTGCTGATCGTGGGCGGTGTGATTGGTGCGCAAATCGGATCGCGCATGTCAACGCGGCTAAAACCCGAACAACTGCGGATTTTGCTGGCGCTTTTGGTGCTCGCGGTCAGCATCAAGATCGCCCTTGATCTGCTGCTTATGCCGTCCGAGTTGTATTCTGTCACCCGCTTGGTGTTGCCATGAGGGCGCTTATTTTAGCACTGCTTCTGTCAGTTGGCCCAGTTATGGCCGAGGAATCGCTGGTTACGGGCCTTTCGCGCGATGATGTGCAGATAACGGCCGATTTTACGGGGTCGGATATTTTGGTCTATGGCGCGGTGCGGCGCAATAGTCCTGCACCGCAATCCCCGCCGATGGATTTGATTGTCACACTAGAAGGCCCGTCCAGCCCAGTAACTGTACGCCGCAAAGAACGGATTTTTGGCATTTGGGTGAACAGGGCCGCGGTCGATCTGGCCGAAGTGCCCAGCTATTTCGCCATTGCCAGCTCGGGCGCGCTGGATCAGATATTGTCGCCAGATGATGATTTGAAACATCAAATCAGCCTTGCACGTCGGCTGGCGGTGACGAAAATTACCGCCGAATCGATGGATTCTTGGGAATTTCTGCGGGCAACGCAGCGCATTGGCAGCGCCAAAGGTAATTATGTCACCCAACAAAGCGGTGTGAAGCTGGCCGAAGACACGCTGTTTCGCGCCGATTTCGCCCTGCCCGCCAATTTGACCGAGGGCGATTTTACCGTGCGCATGTTTCTGCTGCGGGGCGGGCGCGTGATTGATACTAAGGAGCAAAGTATCGAAGTGCGCAAAACTGGGATCGAACGGCAGCTTACCAACATGGCCCATCACCAACCGTTGTTTTACGGGATTCTGTCGCTGTTGCTTGCCGCCGTTGCGGGCTGGGGCGCATCCGAGATTTTCCGTATTTGGCGCAGATAGGCTGTTTAGGCAGTTTCCACACAATGCCGTCGAAATGCACGCTTCAGCAAATCTAGTTCTGCACGCAAAAGGTCGATCTCGGCGCGCAAATCTTCGTCCAGCGCACTGCCCGCAATTATCGCAAAGCTGGCCAGCGTTTCGCCTGTTTTCACTGCTTGCACCACAAAACTTTGCACCCCGTCATTCAGCGCCTGCGGCGGTATCGGCACAGATACCAAATAATCATTTTCATACAACGGCTTCACCGTTATCCTCTGCACGGGCGATTCCAGATGCATCACGTCAATTTCGGGCGCTTCGCCATCAGCTAGGGTCAGAACACCTTGCCAAACGCCAGCACTCAAGCGAGTTTTCGTGAAAGTCGCCATGCGGATCCCCTAAAGTTCGGCGCGCGGGCGGCGCGTTAGCGTGACATCGCGCACGATGATTTGGTTCATTTCTGGCCCTTCAAAGATCAGGTCCAGCCATATCTTCTCGACCCGCTTTTCGTTGATTTTGGAATAGCCAAGGTCAAATTCCACCATCACTTCTTCTTCGTTCAGCGGCATTTC
>CAXNJD010000233.1:0-3781 GCA_964202545.1 Cypionkella sp. | reverse complement strand
AAAGCGCGCGTAATCCACCGCTTCGACGTCTTCCTGCGTCATTTCAAAATCGGCGGCGTGGTTGCGGTAGATGACGGATTGGCAGTTTTCTAAACGCGTTTCGACAACGGCCAGCGAATTGCGCGCCTCGCCCCCCACTAGGGAGACATAGGCGCGGTCAATGCCATAGGCATCCAATTGCGCCAAACAAAACCGCCCAACAGCGTCGTCCGACACCCGTGTCAACAATGCGGCCGGTTGGCCTGCGCGGGTCAGCGCGGCGGCGATATTGGCCGATGATCCGCCAAGTGCCGCCGTATACCGCGCGGCCTGTTCAAGCTGCGTGCCGGGCGGGTCGGCGTACAGATCCATGCCCGCGCGGCCAATAACCAAAATGGGTTGTGCCCCAAGCTGCGATAGATTGGCCATCACTGGCCCTGCCGCGAATTTGCCAAAGACGGGTGCAGGATGTCAGGCGACATGGTTAGACCTCTCATAGGGGCTTGCGCAGATTATTCGCCAAGGATACGACTTTTGCAACCGCGTGCAATATCAGCTTTTGGAAAGGGGACGCCATGGCAGACATTGGAATAGGTTTGGTCGGCGGCGGCTATATGGGCAAGGCCCATGCTGTGGCTTTGTCGGCGGTGGGGCCGCTGTTTAACACGGCGCTGCGCCCGAAGTTGCAGGTGATTGCCGCAACCAGCCAGACATCGGCGGAAGGCTATGCGCAGGCATATGGATTTGCCCGCGCCACGGCAGATTGGCGCGATTTGGTCGCCGATCCTGTGGTGCAAGCAGTGGTTATCGCATCGCCGCAGCATACCCACCGCGACATTGCGCTGGCCGCATTTGCCGCCGGCAAGCCCGTGTTTTGCGAAAAACCACTGGGCGGATCGCTGCAAGACGCGCAGGCCATGACTGCGGCGGCAGAGGCATCGGGCCTTGTGAACATGATTGGCTTTAATTATGTGCGCACGCCCGCCACGCAGTTTGTGCGCCAGTTGCTGGCGGATGGCGCGATTGGCACCGTCACATGGTTTCGCGGTGAGCATACTGAAGATTTTCTGTCCGACCCAAACGCGCCCGCCAACTGGCGCACCACAGGGCGGGCGAATGGCTGCATGGGCGATCTGGCCCCGCATCCCATTAACTGTATGCTGGCGCTAATGGGGCCAGTGGCCCGGCTTTCGGCGCAAATCGAAACTGTTCATGCTACCCGCCCCAGCCCCATTGGGCCAACCGGAGTTGGCAATGATGATCACGGTCAGCTAATGCTGCGGTTTGCCTCGGGTGCGATGGGGCATTTATATGTCAGCCGCACGGCGACGGGGCGCAAAATGGGCTATGCCTATGAAATTCACGGCACAAAGGGCGCCATCCGCTTTGATCAAGAAGATCAGAACGCAGTCTACCTTTACCGCACCGAAGGGGGCGAGGCGACGCGCGGCTTTACTCGCATTCTAACGGGGCCAGCGCATCCTGACTATTTGGCGTTTTGCCAAGGGCCAGGTCATGGCACTGGGTATCAGGATCAAATCATTATCGAGGCGAAAGATTTTCTAACCGCCATCGCCGCAGGCAAGCCGATCTGGCCCACCTTTCGCGATGGGCTGGCGGTCAGCCAAATTATTGAAACAGCCTTTGCGGCTGCGACCGATGGGCAATGGCACGCTGTGCCAAATACATGAGGACATCATGACAATTCAAATTGGCAATGCGCCCTGCTCTTGGGGCGTGGAATTTGGAGAAGATCCGCGTAACCCTGCTTGGCAGCAAGTGCTGGCCGACTGCGCTGGCGCGGGATACAAAGGGATCGAGCTGGGCCCTATCGGATTTATGCCCGAAGACCCTGCCATACTGGGCGCGGCCTTGGCCGAGCATGACCTAACGCTGATCGGCGGCGTGGTGTTTCGCCCGTTTCACGACCCCGCCGCATGGGACGAGGTGATGGACGCCGCCACGCGCACCTGCCGCGCGCTTGTCGCCCATGGCGCGCAGCATCTGGTGCTGATTGACAGCATCTCGCCGCGCCGCGCGCCCACCGCAGGGCGCGCCCATGATGCCGAGCAGATGGACAGCGCCGAATGGGCCGCTTTTCGGGGCCGCATTGAAGCAGTCGCTAAGATGGGGGCCGAAGAATATGGGCTAACAGTGGGCATACACGCCCATGCAGCAGGCTTTATCGATTTTGAACCAGAGCTGGAGCGGCTGCTGGACGAGGTTGACGACAGCGTCTTGAAAATTTGCTTTGATACGGGCCATCATTCCTATGCGGGCTATGATCCAGTGGCCTTTATGCGCCGTCATATCGGGCGGATTTCCTATATGCATTTCAAAGATATTGACCCTGCGGTGAAGGCCGACGCCATTGCCAAATCCACAGGCTTTTACGATGCCTGCGGTCAGGGGATTTTCTGCAACCTTGGCCGCGGCGATGTCGATTTTCCTGCCGTGCGGCAGATTTTGCTGGATGCAGGTTTTTCGGGCTGGTGCACTGTGGAACAGGACTGTGATCCGACGCTGGATGTCAGCCCAATAGATGACGCGCGCAAAAACCGCGAATATCTTTCATCGATAGGCTTTTAGGGGGCAGGGAATATGGCACAACTGAATTGGGGCATGATTGGCGGCGGCGAAGGCAGCCAGATTGGGCCAGCCCACCGCCTTGGCGCGCTGGCTGATGGGCATTTCAAACTGGCCGCTGGCGCGCTGGATCACCGCGCGGATGTGGGGCGCGCATATGCGCAGCGTTTAGGCGTGGCCGCTGACCGCGCCTACGGCGATTGGCGCGAGATGCTGGCCGGCGAAAAGGGCCGCGAAGACCGTGTTGATCTGGTCACTGTCGCCACCCCCAATGCCACCCATTTTGAAATTACCAAAGCCTTTCTCGAGGCGGGTTTTCACGTGCTGTGCGAAAAACCGATGACGGTGACTGTGGAAGAGGGCGAAGAGATTGTCCGTATCGCCGCTAAAACAGGCAAGATTTGCGCGGTGAATTACTGCTATTCGGCCTATCCTATGATCCGCCAAGCCCGCGCGATGGTGCGGGCGGGCGATATTGGGCGCGTACGGCTGGTGGTGACCAATTTCAGCCACGGCCATCATGGCGATGCGGCGGATGCTGATAACCCGCGCGTGCGCTGGCGTTATGACCCTGCAATGGCGGGCGTGTCGGGCCAGTTTGCCGATTGCGGCATTCATGCCCTGCATATGGCCAGCTTTATCTGCGACGATCAGGTCGAAAAACTGTCAGCCGATTTCGCGTCGACCATTTCCAGCCGCGTTTTGGAAGACGACGCGATGGTCAATTTCCGCATGTCCAAAGGCACAGTTGGGCGGCTGTGGACATCGTCAGTCGCCATTGGTCGCCAGCACGGGTTTGACATTCAGGTCTTTGGCGAGACGGGCGGCTTTCGCTGGGCGTCCGAACAGCCCAACCAGCTGATCTATACCCCCGTGGGCGGGCGCACGCAGATTATGGAAAAGGGCGAAAGCGATCTATATGACGAGGCAAAGCGTCTGTCGCGTGTGGCCATTGCCCACCCCGAAGGGTTCCCGCTGGCTGTGGCAAATATCTATTGCGATTTGGCTGATGCTATTCATGGCAATGCGCGCGATGGCCTGCCAACTGCCGCAGATGGGGCGCGATCTATGGCGGCAGTGCACAGTGCCGTTGCCTCGGCCAAAGCGGGCGGCGCGTGGGTGGATGCCCGCCCGCCAATGTTCCGCTAGGGCATAATTGGGCGCAGCGTTTGCCGTTCGATCAGCGTGCAGGGAAAGATGTGCGTCTCGGGGGGCA
>CAXNJD010000232.1:0-3788 GCA_964202545.1 Cypionkella sp. | reverse complement strand
TATCCTGACCGCGCCAAAAACCCGATGTCGGCGCTGGTAGCGTTGCTGGCGCGGCTGGAATCGTACCCGCTGGATCAGGGGACGGCGCATTTCGATGCCTCGACTTTGGCGATCACCACGATTGATTGCGGCAACCCCGCCACCAATGTTATACCCGCGCAGGGGCGCGCCACCGTGAACATCCGCTTTAACGATGCCCATACGGGCGCCAGCGTTTCAGACTGGCTGCGTGCCCATGCCGCCTCCGTTCAGGCGCAGACAGGCGTGCAGATGGACACCCGTATTACGATTTCGGGCGAAAGTTTTCTAACACCCTTAGGCGATTTTTCTGCACTGATTTCAAACGCCGTACAGGCCGAAGTGGGGCGCGCGCCACAGCCATCAACTTCGGGCGGCACATCGGATGCGCGCTTTGTCAAAGATCATTGCCCCGTGGTAGAATTCGGACTTGTGGGCCGCACCATGCACCAAGTGGACGAGCGCGTAGAAATCACCCAAATCCATCAACTAAAGGCGATTTATGTCCGCATTTTGCAGGATTATTTCGCATGATTTCCGTCACCCAAACCCGCGATATAACCACCTGCCGCGCCCTGCGCCGCATTGTCTTTATTGAAGAACAAGGCGTGCCCGAGGCGGACGAGCTTGACGACCTGGACGAAATCGCGACCCATCTTTTGGCCAAGATAGGGGCCCAAGCCGTTGGGTCGGCACGGCTTTTGATATTTGGCGACACAGGAAAAATAGGCCGCGTTTGTGTGCTAAAAGCGGCACGCGGGCAGGGCGTGGGCGCAGCCCTAACCCGTGCAGCCATCGGGCACTTCACCGCTTTGGGTTTGGCCAAGGCTAAACTTTCTGCCCAAATCGCAGCCCTGCCGTTTTATGAAAACCTTGGCTTTAGCGCCCATGGCCCCGTCTATTTGGACGCTGGCCTTGACCACCGCGATATGCAGCTTTTGCTGCGCCCCATCGCATGATATGCCGCAGGGATGAGCGATACTCCCTCCAAAGATGTCATCCGCCAATGGATCACCGATCACCCCGATCAGGCGACCAAGCGCGATATTGCCACCGCCTTTAACATTCGCGGGGCTGGCAAAATCACCCTTAAACGCCTGCTGGCCGAGTTAGAGGAAGAAGGCGAAATTCCCGCCCGCAAAGCCCGCACACTGGCCCGCGTGGATAGCCCCGATCTGCCCCCCGTGGCCGTTCTAATGGTGCAAGCCCCTGATAGCAATGGAGATTTATTTGCGCGCCCTTTGGAAGAGGCGCATTTGGCATCCACCGCACGTATTCTGCTTCGCCCGCAAAAGGGTGATCCTGCCTTGGCCGAAGGTGCCCGCATTTTGGCGCGGCTGACGCCAGAGGCTGGAGAAGATTACACCCATACCGCCCGCCTGATCCGGGTGCTGGGCGGCACGGCGCTAAAGGTCATCGGCATTTTCCGCGCCACCAACGAAGGCGGCCGCATCATGCCCATCGATAAGGGCGCCGAAAAAGAATGGGCTGTGCCATCGGTGCATCTGAACGGCGCGCGGGATGGTGAATTGGTCGAGGCCGAGCAGATTGGCGCGCGCAAAAACGGCGGCCGCCTTGGCCTACCGCAGGCGCGCATCACTCTTGTTTTGGGCGACCCTTCGGCGGCAAAATCGGTCTCTCTTATCGCCATTCATCAACACGGCATTCCAGATTCCTTCCCCGATGCCGTGGTGGCCGAGGCCGAGGCGGCGCTACCCGCCCCTCTCGCCCGCCGCACCGATCTGCGCCATTTGGATTTGGTCACGATAGATCCGATTGATGCGCGCGACCGCGACGATGCGGTGTTGGCCATGCTAGACGGGCAGGGCGGGCATATCGTTTGGGTCGCCATCGCCGATGTTGCTCATTACGTGCGCCCCGCTAGCCCGCTTGACCGCGAGGCGCGAAAGCGCGGCAATTCCACCTATTTCCCTGATCGCGTTGTGCCGATGTTGCCCGATGCGCTGTCGGGTGATCTGTGCAGCCTGCACCAAGATGTGGATCGCGCCTGTTTGGCGGTGGAGATGCGTTTTGACGCAGGCGGGCAAAAGATAGGGCACCGCTTTGTGCGCGGGCTTATGCGCTCGCGCGGATCGCTGAACTATGGCCAGGTTCAGGCAGCCGTTGATGGCGCGCCTGATGCACAAACCCTACCGCTGTTAGACTTGGTGCTGCGCCCCCTGTATGCGGCTTACGAGGCGCTGAAAAAGGCGCGCGACATTCGTCAACCGCTGGATCTAGAGCTTCCTGAACGAAAGATCATATTGGACGAAGATGGCCGCGTTACATCCGTATCTTTCCGCGACCGTTTTGATGCTCATAAGTTGATCGAAGAGTTTATGATCGCCGCCAACGTTGCCGCTGCCGAGGAATTGAACGCCAAAAAGTCCCCGCTTTTGTTCCGCGTGCATGAAGAACCCAGCCCCGAAAAACTGGACGCATTGCGCGAAGTGGCGCATGCTTCGGGCTTTGTTTTGGCCAAGGGTCAGGTGCTACAAACCGCGCATTTGAACCGCCTTTTGGCGCAGGCAGCGGGCACAGATTTTGACGAATTGATGAACATCACCACCCTACGGTCGATGACGCAGGCCTATTATTCGCCGCAGAATTTCGGGCATTTTGGGCTGGCTTTGCGCAACTATGCGCATTTCACCTCGCCCATCCGCCGCTATTCCGACCTGATCGTCCATCGCGCGCTGATTGCTGCTCACGGTTGGGGCGATGATGGGCTAACTCCTTGGGACATTGAAAATTTACCTGATACGGCCAAGCAGATTTCCGATACCGAACGTCGGTCTATGTTGGCCGAACGCGATACATCTGACCGCTATCTTGCCGCCTTTTTGGCCGACCGCGTGGGGGCCGAATTTTCGGGCCGTGTGTCGGGCGTGCAGCGGTTCGGTTTGTTCGTGAAACTGGATGAAACGGGGGCAGATGGCCTGGTTCCCGTGCGCAGCATTGGGCGCGAATTTTTCCATTACGATCCCGATGCGCAGGTGTTGGTCGGGTCAGAATCTGGGCAAGTTTTGGGCGCAGGTCTGCGCGTGACCGTCCGTCTTGCCGAAGCATCCCCGCTGACGGGCGGGCTGATTTTGGACTTGCTGCATGTTGAAGGGGCCAATCTTGCGAAAACCCGCACTGCCAAGGGCAAATCGGGTGGGCGCAAATCCAGCGTTGCTGCGGTGAAAGCTGCGAAAACCGACCGCAAAGTGCTGCGCAAACGGCGGGGGTAGGGATGCGCGTCACCCTGATCCTTGCGGCTTGTCTGATGCTTGCCCACACCTCTGCATTTGCACAACAGGAGGCCTTGATCTTGCCGCCCATCGACAGTTATACCGCCACTGGTCTTGCAGAATGGCAGGGAAATTTCAAAACTCGCGCGCTTTCGCAGGGTATTCCTGAATCAGTGTTCAACTTGACCTTTCGGGATGTTCAGCTTTTGCCCGATGTCATCGACAAAGACCGCCGCCAAGATGAATTCACCCGAACGATTTGGGATTACTTGGATCGCGCTGTGTCCGATGATCGCATCACATCGGGCATTAAGGCATTGAGAGAGAATACCGATGTTCTGGCTCAGATTGAGGCTCGCTTTGGCGTTGAAGCTGCCGTTGTGGTGGCCATTTGGGGGCTGGAAAGCGCCTATGGCGCGGTGCGCGGTGATATTCCTACCATATCTGCCTTGGCCAGCCTTGCCTATGAAGGTCGCCGTTCTGCGTTTTTTGAAGGCGAGTTGATTGCCCTGTTGCAAACAATCGCAGACGGAAAGG
>CAXNJD010000231.1:0-3791 GCA_964202545.1 Cypionkella sp. | reverse complement strand
AAAGCCAGACCCGATTGACCCCACCGATACCACCCCCCGCGTGGCCAATGCTTCGGCTCAGTGGGAGCTTGCACAAAAGGTGGCCGAAGCGATCCGCGCTATTTTGTCCAAGGGTACCGTTATTCCCACCAAGTCGGGCATTCGTGCCGCACGCGCTGGCGATGTATTGGTGCTGGTGCAGCGGCGCAGTGCGATTTTTCATCATATCATCCGCGCCTGCAAAAAGCTGGATTTGCCGATTGCGGGGGCAGATCGATTGCGCCTTGGCGGCGAAATGGCGGTGCGGGATTTAACCGCGTTGCTGGCGTTTTTGGCCACGCCCGAAGATGAGTTATAGCAGGCAGCGGCCCTCCGCTCGCCACGTTTAGGCCTATCAGAGGGGCAGTTGTTTGATCTGGCGGCAGGCCCGCGCGGCTATGTGTGGGAAAAGCTGCGGGGCAGTCACCATGCCCAAATTCTGGAGATTCTGACAGATTTGCGCAACCAATCCGATTATCTGCGGCCCTATGATGTGTTGGAACGTCTGCTGACCCGCCACGATGGCCGCCGCCGCTTGATTGCGCGGTTGGGGGCCGAGGCGGAAGAGGGCATTGACGAACTGCTTTCGCAGGCACTTGCGTTTGAAGTGGGGCAGATCCCATCGCTGACGGGGTTCTTGCTGTGGTTAGAGGGCGACGATGTAACCGTCAAACGGCAGATGGATACGGCGGGCGATCAGATACGCGTGATGACCGTGCATGGCGCAAAGGGGCTGGAAGCGCCGATTGTGATTTTGCCCGATTGCGCCGATCGTAACCCGCGTGAGAGGGGCGAGATTATCGCGCTGGCAGGCGGGCTAGCATGGCGCACCAATGCCGATGATAGCCCTGCACAGATTGCGGAGGCCACCGCGCGCAGTGCGCAGGCCAGCGAAGATGAACGCCTGCGCCTTTTGTATGTAGCGCTGACGCGCGCGCAATCTTGGTTGATTGTGGCGGCGGCGGGAAAGGTGAGCAAACCAGAAACATGGCACAATTTGGTGCGGCAAGGACTGGAGGCTGCGGGTAGCATCGCCATTTCCGGCGGGGTTTTGCGGCACGAATTTGGGCAGTGGCCGCAATTGGGCGCAGTGACGGACGACGCGGCAGATGCGCCCGTCATCCTGCCCGATTGGGCGCAAAATAAGGTCACCCCAGCGGCGCGCGAAACCCTGCCTTTTGCGCCATCGCGCCTATCAGGGGCAAAAACCGTTGCAGACGATACGCAGGGCGATCCTGATGCGTTGGATTATGGAACTGCACTGCATCTGCTGCTGGAACATTTACCGCACCTGCCGCAAAGCGAATGGCCCGATGTTGCCGCGCGCCTAACGCCAGACTCCGCCGCCTATGCCAATGCGCTGTCGGTTCTAAACACCCCGCATTTGGCGCATGTTTTTGCCCAAGGCCAGCCCGAAGTGATCCTGACCGCGCCTTTGGATAAGGGCCAGATGTTGGGGGTGATTGACCGCCTGATTGTCACCGAAAACCGCGTGCTTGCCGTAGATTTCAAAACCAATAGTGCGGTGCCCGCCACCCCTGCCGATGTTCCAATGGGTCTTTTGGCGCAAATGGGTGCGTATCTGGGGGCATTGCAGCAGATTTACCCAAATCATCGTATTGAAATCGCTATTCTTTGGACAAAAACTGCCGCTTTGATGGTGCTGGATCACGATATGATGAGGCAGGCATTTGCCCGCGCCGCTGTGTCTTGACCATTCCCCCTCACGTGCTTAGCTAGTTGGTCTGATCAGTTAGGAGTCCCGATATGGGTGCCAATACCGTTGCCGTCACCGATGCCAGTTTTGATGCCGAAGTTCGACAGTCTTCCATCCCCGTTGTGGTGGATTTTTGGGCTGAATGGTGCGGCCCTTGCCGCATGATCGGCCCTGCTTTGGAAGAATTGGCAGGCCAATACGCTGGCCGCGTGAAAATTGTCAAAGTAAATGTCGATGAAAACCCTGACAGCCCTGCTGCATTGGGCGTGCGGGGGATTCCTGCGCTGTTTTTGTTCAAGGACGGTCAGGTGGTATCGAACAAAGTCGGCGCAGCGCCCAAGGCGGCATTGGAAACGTGGATCGCATCCGCGCTGTAATCGCTGGAATATCGGATAAAAGGCGCGCAGGCTTGCGCGCCTTTTTTGTTGTTTAGATCAGGCTTTTAATTTGGGCGGCAAAGCCCTAGCCTTAAGCGCATTACAAATGGACTTGTCATGAAAAAGCCTCGCCCGCACACATTTCGCGATTCTGCGCAAGATATCAGCACCACGCGCAATATTCCCGATACGCCACAAACCCGCGCGCCCAGTTATCGGCTGGCATTTGCTGACCAAGACTTTTTGACCCGCGAAGATTTGCGCCCCGTGCGGCTGCAATTGGAACTGCTAAAGCCCGAGATGATTTTGGACGAGTTGGGCATAAAATCCACCATAGTTCTATTTGGGGGCGCACGTATTCCGGCCACTACCTCTGGCGCGAAAACGCCCGAAATGGCAGCCTTAGTGCCGTTTTACGATGAGGCGCGGCGCTTTGCCCATACGATGACCCTGCGCTGTATTGAAAACGGCGGATCGAATGGCGTGATCTGCACAGGCGGTGGGCCGGGTGTAATGGAGGCGGGAAATCGTGGCGCAGCCGAGGCGGGGGGCATGTCTTTGGGGCTAAACATTGTTTTGCCGCATGAACAGGCGCCAAACCAATACGTCACGCCCGAGCTTTCGTTTAACTTCCACTATTTCGCCATTCGCAAGATGCATTTCTTGATGCGCGCGCAGGCGATTTGCATTTTTCCAGGTGGTTTTGGCACGCTGGATGAAATGTTCGAAGGGCTAACCCTAATCCAAACACGGCGGATGCGGCGGGTGCCGTTTATTCTGTTTGGCCGCGCATGGTGGCAGCGCATTGTCAATTGGCAGGCGCTGGCCGATGCAGGCGTGATTGCGCCCGCCGACTTGGATTTGTTTGTTATGGTAGACACCGCCGAAGAGGCGATTGCGGCAATTGATGCTTGGCCCGCGCAAATAGGATAGTCCATGACAAAGCCTGCCATCTTTACCCCGATCTTGATTGCGGGCTGCGTGATTTTGATGATCAGTTTCGCTATTCGCGCAAGTTTTGGCATGTTTCAAATTCCAATTGCCAGCGAATTTGGCTGGCTGCGGGCAGATTTTTCGCTGGCTATTGCCGTGCAAAACTTGGCGTGGGGCATAGGGCAGCCCATTTTTGGGGCGCTTGCCGAACGCTTTGGCGACCGCCGCGCGATTATTTTGGGCGCGCTTTTGTATGCAGCGGGGCTGCTGTTGTCATCGCTGGCGGTCACCCCTGGCCAGCATCAGATGCTTGAGATTTTGGTTGGCTTTGGCATTGCAGGCACTGGGTTTGGCGTGATTTTGGCCATTGTTGGCCGCGCCGCAGCGCCCGAATCGCGCAGTTTGGTGCTGGGCATTGCAACTGCGGCAGGGTCTGCGGGGCAAGTCTTTGGCGCGCCCTTGGCCGAAGCGTTGCTGCGCGTTTATCCGTGGCAGGGCGTATTCGTGATCTTTGCAGGCCTGATTTTGGCCACGCTGTTTGCTTTGCCGTTTTTGCGCAGCCCCAAAATGGCCAGCCGCACTGAATTGGAAGAAAGCCTTGGTACGGTGCTGATACGCGCGTTCAAAGACCCCAGCTATAGCATGATATTTCTGGGGTTTTTTTCCTGCGGCTATCAGCTTGCCTTTATCACAGCGCATTTCCCTGCCTTTGTCACCGAACGTTGCGGGCCGATTGATCCATCATC
>CAXNJD010000230.1:0-3802 GCA_964202545.1 Cypionkella sp. | reverse complement strand
CTTTTGGTGATTAAGGGCAACGCGTCCAGCCGCTGCGGCATTTCGATGAAAGGCATCGACATAGTTGTGCATGGCAACATCGGCCACATGTCCTGCTTTATGGCGCAATCGGGGAATATGGTGGTGCTGGGCGACGCGGGCGAAGCGCTGGGCGACAGCCTTTATGAGGCGCGTTTGTTCGTGCGCGGCTCGGTCAAATCGCTGGGCGCGGATTGTATTGAGAAAGAGATGCGGCCCGAACACATCGCCCTATTGGCCGATCTTTTGAAGCGCGGCGAGGCCGACGGCAAAGCGCGGCCCGAAGAGTTTAAACGCTATGGCTCTGCCCGCAAACTGTATAACTTTAACATCGACAATGCGTCGGCTTACTGAGGCGAGAGAATGACCGAATTCCCCAAAACACCGCCCCGCTTCTCGGCCACCTTCACCCCTGCGATCAACGCGGAAATCCGCAGGGCTGCGGCATCGGGTATTTATGATATTCGCGGCGGCGGCACAAAGCGCCACCTGCCGCATTTCGATGACCTTTTGTTCCTTGGCGCGTCGATCTCGCGCTATCCGCTGGAAGGGTACCGCGAAAAATGCGCGACCGATGTCTGGCTTGGCACCCGTTTTGCCAAAAAGCCAATTCATCTTGAAATCCCGATCACCATCGCGGGAATGAGCTTTGGCGCCCTGTCTGGCCCCGCAAAAGAGGCGCTGGGCCGTGGCGCATCTGCTGCGGGTACGTCGACCACCACGGGAGATGGCGGGATGACCGAAGAAGAGCGCGGCCATTCCAAAACGCTGGTCTATCAATATCTGCCTAGCCGTTACGGCATGAACCCCGACGATCTGCGCCGTGCTGATGCCATCGAGGTGGTGGTTGGCCAAGGTGCCAAACCAGGCGGCGGCGGTATGCTTCTGGGCCAAAAAATCTCGGATCGGGTGGCCAACATGCGCAACCTACCAAAAGGGATTGACCAACGCTCGGCCTGTCGGCATCCTGACTGGACTGGCCCTGATGATCTGGAAATCAAGATCATGGAACTGCGCGAAATTACTGATTGGGAAAAGCCAATCTATGTAAAAATAGGTGGCGCGCGCCCCTATTACGACACTGCTTTGGCTGTGAAGGCGGGCGCGGACGTGGTCGTGCTGGACGGTATGCAGGGTGGCACGGCGGCCACGCAGGACGTGTTCATCGAACATGTCGGCATGCCGATTTTGGCCTGTATTCCGCAGGCGGTAAAGGCACTGCAAGACCTTGGGATGCACCGCAAAGTGCAACTGATTGTTTCGGGCGGTATCCGCACCGGGGCCGATGTGGCCAAGGCTATGGCGCTGGGCGCAGATGCGGTGGCCATCGGTACCGCCGCGCTGATCGCGTTGGGCGATAACGATCCGATTTGGGAAGACGAGTATCAAAAGCTGGGCACCACGGCAGACGCCTATGACGACTGGCACGAAGGCCGCGACCCCGCTGGCATCACCACCCAAGACCCCGAACTGTCCAAGCGGTTCGATCCGGTTCTGGGCGGGCGTCGCCTGAAGAACTACCTTAAGGTGATGACGCTGGAAGCACAGACCATCGCGCGGGCGTGCGGCAAGAACCACCTGCACAATCTGGAACCCGAAGACCTGTGTTCGCTGACCATCGAAGCGTCGGCAATGGCGGGGGTGCCTTTGGCGGGCACCAACTGGATCCCTGGGCGGAATGGCGGCTTCTAAGCCGCCCCCCCTTAACAAAACATAAAGACGACAGGGAGTTTTAACATGGCAAAAGATTTGGCCAAATGGGCCACAGAAAAAGGCGTTAAGTATTTTATGGTGTCCTATACCGATCTATTCGGCGGACAGCGTGCAAAACTGGTGCCAACCCAAGCAATCAATGACATGGCAGTCGACGGGGCTGGCTTTGCTGGTTTTGCCACGTGGCTGGATCTGACCCCAGCGCACCCCGATATGATGGCGGTGCCCGATCCCGAATCGGCCATTCAACTGCCGTGGAAGCGCGAAGTGGCATGGCTTGCCTCTAACTGCGTGATGGAAGAACAGCCCTTGGCACAAGCCCCACGCAACGTGCTGCGCCGCCTGATTGACGAGGCCGCCAAAGATGGCCTGCGGGTGAAAACAGGGGTTGAGCCAGAGTTCTTTTTGCTTACCCCCGAAGGCGACAAAATCGCCGACCCCTATGATACCGCCGAAAAGCCGTGCTACGATCAGCAGGCAGTCATGCGCCAATATGACTGCATCGCCGAGGTCTGTGATTATATGCTGGAACTGGGCTGGGAGGCGTATCAAAACGACCACGAAGACGCCATCGGCCAGTTCGAGATGAACTGGAAATATGACGATGTGCTGCAAACCGCCGACAAGCACAGCTTTTTCAAGTTTATGATGAAATCGGTGGCCGAAAAGCATGGGCTGCGCGCCACGTTCATGCCCAAACCGTTTAAGGGGCTAACAGGTTCGGGTTGCCACGCGCATATCTCGGTCTGGTCTTTAGATGGCAAAACCAATGCGTTCGCGGACAAGTCAAAAGAACTGGGCTTGTCCGATCAGGGCCGTCACTTTCTTGGCGGCATCATGAAACACGCCAGCGCCTTGGCCGCGATCTGTAACCCAACGGTCAACAGCTATAAACGCATCAACGCGCCGCGCACGTCGTCGGGGGCCACATGGGCACCCAACACTGTAACTTGGACGGGTAACAACCGTACCCATATGGTGCGCGTGCCAGGGCCAGGCCGGTTTGAACTGCGCCTGCCCGATGGGGCGGCGAACCCTTATCTGATGCAGGCTGTCATTCTGGCCGCTGGTCTGGACGGGGTGCGCACAAAGGCCGATCCGGGGCGTCGTTATGATATCGATATGTACCAGATGGGACATACGGTGAAAAACGCGCCGAAGCTGCCGCTGAACCTGCTGGACGCGCTGCGCGAGTTTGACAAGGACAAGACGCTGAAATCCATGATGGGCGATGAATTCTCGTCGGCATTCCTAAAGCTAAAGCACAAGGAATGGGACAGCTACGCATCGCATTTTTCAAAATGGGAAACCGAAAATACGCTGGACATCTAATCCCAACGCATCGCCAAAAAGATTGGCCCCGGATGTTCCGGGGCCTTTTTTGCTACCGCCGTCAGTCCACCGGAAATTCTGGCCCCACGATATGCACGGCCAAAAGGCAGCCGTTCGGGGTATACGAATGATGCTCGGTGCCATCGCGGTAAAACACCAAATCGCCCGCGCGCAGAATGGTGCCATCGCTTTCGTGCAGTTCGCCATCTAAGATCAGGAATTGTTCGTGCCCGTTGTGGCGGTGCCCCATTGTCGTCATGCCCGCAGGCATGCGGTATACGTGAAAACCCGTGCCCAGCGCGATACCATCATCCAGTTGCAGAATGCTGTCGCCCAGTGCAGTGCCGTCTGGATACACAAACGCCTTGAAGTCGGCAGAATGGATATTGGCGATCTTGCGGTCGGCGGGGTCGATAGGTTTCATAGCGGGTTTCCTTGGGAGTTTTTCTATAGGCGAAGGTTTTTGCTGCTGGCCAAGTCTTTGGGCGACCTACGTTTGGCCCAGTATCAAAGGGAATACTGACATGGGCAAGCAAATTCTCTGCTGGCAAAGTGGCCCAACGGCGTCATACTTGCACATTTAATCAGCGCGCAGTTGCCAAAAACATACACGGCGCAATGCTTTAAGGCGGGTTTCAATTTTTCACAACAGGAATAATATTTGACACAGGCGCAACTCGGATTCTAACATTGCGCCCGAGGCAGCGCGCGAAATTAACTGCCAGAATCGAACAGCCGG
>CAXNJD010000229.1:0-3821 GCA_964202545.1 Cypionkella sp. | reverse complement strand
GGCGGGCAAATCGGTGCTGGCCCATGATCATCCACAAAACTTTGGCCCCGTTGGCGTGACGGGGGGGCAAGCGGCCAACACCGTCTGCCGTGAGGCCGATTTGGTCATTGGTGTCGGAACGCGGTTTCAAGATTTTACCACTGGGTCTTGGTCGTTGTTCCAAAACCCCGTGCGCAAAATTCTGTCGATCAACGTTGCGCCATATGACGCCTATAAGCATGGCGCCATCAGCCTGACCGCAGATGCTTTGGTGGCATTAAATGGGTTAACGGTGGGGCTAAAGGGCCAAAAATGGCCCGCAATCCCGCGCCTGCAGGCCGAATGGCAGGCCGCAAAAGATGCTGTGAAAGCCACGCCAAACACGCTAGGACTTCCGTCCGATATGCAGGTGATCGGCGCTGTGCAACGTACAGCCACGGCGCAAACATTGGTGATGTCCGCCGCAGGCACAATGCCGGGCGAATTGCACAAAATCTGGGATGCAGCGCCCGGCGGCTATCATATGGAATATGGATTTTCCTGCATGGGCTATGAAATTGCGGGCGCAATGGGCATAAAGATGGCGCGTCCTGATGCGGATGTGGTCTGCATGCTTGGGGACGGCAGCTATATGATGGCCAATTCCGAACTCGCCACAGCGGTGATGATGGGCATCCCCTTTACTGTGGTGATTACGGATAATCGCGGATACGGCTGCATCAACCGCTTGCAAAAGGGCACGGGCGGGGCGGGGTTTAACAACCTTTTGGATGACAGCTATCACGTTAATCCCAGCCATATCGATTTCGCCGCGCATGCGGGTGCAATGGGGGCGCGGGCGGTGAAAGTGGCATCAATTGCCGAACTTGAGGCGCAGTTGACCGCCGCTAAGGGCAGCACAGTTCCTGTGGTGATTGTGATTGACACCGATCCATGGCCCAGCACCGAAGCGGGCGGGACGTGGTGGGAAGTGGGCGTGCCTGAAGTGTCGACGCGCACAGAGGTGCAAGCCAGCCGCACCAATTTTGAAAAAAACAAGAAAATTCAGCGACTTGCTGACTAAACCTTAGGTGACACATGATCCTTTACGGCGCAAACCCAATTGCTTGGACAAACGATGACGACCGCAGCCTTGGTGCGCATATCTCGCTTATGCAATGCTTGGACGAGGCGGCGGCCATTGGCTTTGACGGCATTGACCAGGGGCATAAGCTGCCCACCACCCCCGAAGGCCTGCGCGCAGAATTAGATCCGCGCGAGCTGAAATATGTTTCTGGCTGGCATTCCACCAACCTGCTGGTCAATGATCTGGAAACGGAAAAGGCCGCGATCCAGCCGTATCTTGACTTGTTGAAAGCCATGGGCTGCAAGGTTGTGATCGTCTGCGAAACATCGAACGCGATTCATGGAAATGATGATATGGCGGTCAATGACCGCCCGCGCCTGACTGCGGCGCAATGGAAACCCTTTGCCGCGGGAATCGAGGCGCTCGCCGCCTATACCGCCGCGCAAGGCGTGACCATGGTTTACCACCACCATATGGGCACAGTGATCGAGTCTGAATGGGAAATTGACCGCCTGATGGCCGAAACTGGCCCGCATTTGCACCTGCTGCTGGATACGGGGCACTGCTATTATGGCGGCGGCGATCCTGTGCGATTGGCCAAACGGCATATGGGCCGAGTGGCCCATATTCACGCCAAAAATGTCCGCCCCGATGTCATGCGTGCGGTGCGCGAACAAGGTCTTTCCTTTTTGGAAGGCGTGCGGCGCGGGGTGTTCACTGTGCCTGGCGATGCCGATGGCGTGGTGGATTTTTACAGCGTTTTAGAGGTGGCCGCTGCCCATGACTATTCGGGTTGGCTGGTGATCGAGGCCGAACAAGACCCATCTGTACGCGTCCCGCTTGACTATCAAACCATGGGTCTACGCGCGCTGAAGGGCTTTGCCCGCCGTGCGGGATTGGACAAAGGATAGGCGATGAACCTGCTGTGTAAACCGCTTGGCACCCTTGGATTGGTGCATGATATCACGCCGCAAAGCGCGGGGTGGGGCTATGTTGGGTTTGCGCTGCACCGCCTAAAAGCGGGTGATGTGGCGCAGGGCGATACGGGCAGCACCGAGGTGATTTTGGTGATGGTTGAAGGCCATGCGCAGCTAAATGGTGCAGGTCAGAATTGGGGCCAAATGGGGAACCGTTTGGACGTGTTTGAAAAATCCGCGCCCCATTGTTTGTATCTGCCCGCCAACAGCCAGTGGGACGCACGTGCAACAACCGATTGCATCATCGCTATTTGTTCTGCCCCCGCAATTGCGGATTACCCCGCCGCCCGAATTGGGCCTGATGGCATCGATCTGACCCCGCGCGGGCAGGGTGCCAACACGCGCTATATCAACAATATCGCGATGGAGGGGCGCGATGTGGCCTCAAGCCTTTTGGTGACGGAGGTGTTTACCCCCGCTGGCAACTGGTCGTCATACCCGCCGCATCGCCATGACGAGGATGATTTTCCGCGCATGACCTATCTAGAGGAAACCTATTACCACCGCCTAAACCCCGCGCAGGGCTATGGTATTCAGCGCGTCTACACCGAAGACGGAAGTTTGGATGAAACAATTGCGGTGAAAAACCACGATGTGGTGTTGGTGCCGCGCGGCCATCATCCTTGCGGCGCGCCCTATGGGTATGAGATGTATTATCTGAACGTCATGGCGGGGCCGCGCCGCAATTGGCGGTTTCAGAACGACCCAGTGCATGATTGGATTTATCAGCGCGATAACCCTGACGCTGCGCGCTAAATCTCGGTCAAAGGGGGCAAATGCCCTGCAATCAGCCGCAAAGTTAACCCTTTTGCTAGACCGCGCAATTCGCTTTCCACCATTTTGGGGCGCAAAAGGGGCGGTGCCAAAACCCAAATCTCGCCGTGATACCCCAGTTGGCATAGCGCCTCGATCACTGAAACGGCATCGTTTTGCCTATCACTTTGGGTTGGAAATAGCCTACATATCGTGCGTGTTACCTGCGCCAATTGGGCGGCGTTGATGCTGCGGCAATCTGCCTGATGAACAGCGCCGCCCAGATCCAGCCGAGCCACAGCATCGCTAAGAGGCGACAGGCCAAAAACCAACGTTCCGACCCCCGCATCGGGCCGCGTAGCAGAGGTTGTGTTATCTTCATTCATCGTGCCAGTATCCGTAGGCATAAATCTGGCCAAAAGGCCCAAGGAAACGACCGACACCCCACTGAAATGACACATAGCTGCAATGTTTCTGTCGCAAAAACATGGTTAACGCAAGACCTATCATCTTGTTTTTGTTGATCTTCCAATAAACTAACGCGAAGAGGTTAATGAAGTGTTCAGCTCTACAGAGAAAAATGCACTGTTGGAAGAATTCTTACCTGCATTACTGGCGGGCTTTCCCCATGCGGCAATCTTGGTCGCGCGGGATTCAAAAGTTGCCATGGCTAACCCAACGGCGGCGGCGTTATTTGGCCCAGCTTTGCAGGGGCGCCATTATGGGCTTACGCTGCGCCAGCCCGAGGTTTTGGAATCTGTAGCCAATTGTCTTTACACGGGCACGGGCGCAACGCTGCGGTTGACCATGCGCCCCAGCGATCAAGAGGCCAGCTTTGCCATTACCATCTCGCCCGTGCCAAATGGCGCGATTTGTGTGTTTGAAGACGTCAGTCCGCAAGAACAAACCGACCAAATGCGGCGTGACTTTGTGGCAAATGTCAGCCATGAATTGCGCACGCCACTCACGGCGTTACAGGGCTTTATCGAAACGCTGCAAGGCCCCGCGCGCGAAGATGCAGCGGCGCGGGCGCGGTTTTTGGAAAT
>CAXNJD010000228.1:0-3827 GCA_964202545.1 Cypionkella sp. | reverse complement strand
GGGCGCGGCGCGATTTGAATTTGTCCACCTGCGCGCGTGATGATATCTTCGATCAGCGGGAAAATCGCCAAATGCCCCGCCTTGCGATAGCTGTCGTGATAACGCGGATCTATGTGCAAAATCACTTTCGCGCGGGCTGTCGGTGGGGCAATGGGCGGGAGGTGATCCATCACCGCAGCCCCAGCCGTTCTGCATCAAACCCCGCGCGCGCAAAACTGGCCAAAATCCGCGTGTCAGCATCTGGGGCATCTATCGCAATAGCATGCTGCGTCAAATACCAACACAGCCAGCCCGCATAATCGCGCGATGTGGTCAGGGCGCGCTGCAAGGTTTCTGTAAACTCATCGGGGTCAATCAGGGTTTCGCCCATCGCCGCAAAATCGGCCCGACCGCATAGGATTGTAGGCTTGCCGTGCAAGAACCCCTCAATCGCGGCTGCAGAGTTGATCGACACTGTAACCGCGCAGGCGGCCAGCAGGTCATGGATATGCGCCTGCGCCAGTTGCACCGCCAGCCCTTGGGCCTGTGCATCCGCCACCATTTACGCGCCTTCGTCCCAAAACCAAGGATGCGGTTTGATTAGCACTGTACGCCCACCTGCGCCGAGCGCTGCCGCTTCGATCATTTCTGGCCCAGTAAAGAAATGCTGGCCATTGCGTTCGGGCGCGCGGCCTTGCAGAAAAACCGCAATGCACCCTTGGGGCAAGGGGGTGGTGGTTTCGGGTTGCTGATGGCGCGTGCGGCGCTTGTCCTTAAAGCGCGAGCAAAGCTGGCCAAAAAACGCTGCCGCCTTTGCCGCATCTGGCGGGGCAGGGGGCAGCATATCGCCCCGCGCCGCCATTTCAGCGCCTGACAAAATGCCCATCCCGTCCAAATGCCAATAGCCTGTCAGATAGGCGATTGAGCTGTTTAGCCAGCCCGTCCCGCGTGCGTTACTGCTTTCAACAACATGTAAATCGCCGTCGCCATGCGCCTCTGTCGCAGAAAGCCTGCCTTTGGGGCGTATGGCAAGCAAAACCTCGCCGCCGCGCGCAATGATGATGTCATGAATTTTGCCAAACATCGCCAAGCGTTTGGTCTGCGTAAAGCGGTCATGATACTTCGGATCGATGTGCAGAATAACGCGCGCGCGTCCCATCGCTTAGCCTTGCCGCCTTGGCAGTTTGGCCTCTACCGCCGCCACCGCGCGCGCCAGCGCAGCGTCAACCGTCAGCGCCGATGTATCTAGCACGATCGCATCACCCGCCGCGCGAAGTGGCGCATCACTGCGACCTATGTCGCGCGCATCGCGGGCGATAACTTCGGCCAAAATCTGGCCTGCGTCACCCCCCAGTTCCAACCAACGCCGATAAGCGCGCACATCTGCGCTGGCGGTGACAAACAGTTTCACCTCGGCATTTGGGCAGATCACTGTACCAATATCGCGCCCATCCAGCACAGCGCCGCCCATACGCCGCGCAAAGGCGCGCTGAAATTGCAGCAACTCCGCACGCACTTGCGGATGAACTGCAACACGACTGGCCGCCTCGCCCGCCGCCATACTGCGCAAATCATCCCGCGCCAGATCATCGGCGGTCAGAGATTTCGCCGCCAAAACAGGATCGCCGCCTTTGGCCCCCACCGCACGATACAAAAGCCCTGTATCCAAATGCGCAAAGCCAAACATTGCGGCCAAGGCCCGCCCAACAGTGCCTTTGCCCGCCGCTGCAGGCCCGTCAATGGCCACAGTAAACTGCATTCAACTGTCCAATTTGCGCGGTGTTTCGGGGGGGTATGCGTAGGCGTTTGACCAGATCATGCCGCCTTCGTCCTGCACATCGCCCACGGGGTCTTCCTCGTCAAACTCAAACTCATAGGCATCAAAGGGAAAGGCACTTGTGTCGACCATGCCTTCGACGCCTTGCACTATTAGCTCATGCGCGGCACAATCTGATAGCAGCATCGCCAGAGCCTCGGCGCATGTGGGCGCAGCAATAACCGCCAGTTGGTAATGGCCCGCATATTCGCCTTCATCCTCGTCTGCCCATTCGGGATCGAACAGATCTAGACAAGCGGCAAACACACCAACGGGGGCGCCATCGGCAGGGTCTGGTTCAAACGCATGCGGCTCGGACACACAAATTTCGCCCGCCTCTTCGGCTGTTTGCACCATTGCGTCGATATCCACCTCAAAGGGTAGCATTTCGTCATCGAAATGCTCGGCAAGGCCCGCATGTAGCACCCGCATCAGCGCCAGCCCATGCCCCGCAATGGATGCGTTCAGCGTATCCAGCGCCTCGGCCAGATCATCTGCTGCCAGCACAAACATCCGCGCCTCGCCGCCATAAATTAAATCCGCGTCCGATTGGCTTGGCCCCTCGGGATCGAACAGTTCAACAGCGGCAAAATATATAGGCATTGGGGGCTTTCAGTTAAGCATCATCGCGCAGGGTTGCGCCCAGCGCAGTCATCAATGGGGTAAAAATCGGGAAGGATGTGGCAATCGGGCTGGCATCATCCACCGAAATAGGGGCCTTGGCGGCCATACCGCAAATCAAGAAAGACATCGCAATGCGGTGATCCAAATGCACCGCCGCCCGCGCGCCGCCTGGCACGCCGCCCGCGCCCATACCATGCACAATCAGCGTATCCTCGTCTTCCTCGATGCGCACGCCGCAGGCCTCTAGCCCGCGCGCCATTGCATCAATTCGGTCAGATTCCTTGACCCGCAGTTCCTTGACCCCGCGCATCACCGTTTTGCCCGTACTGAACGCTGCGACGATTGAAAGGATGGGGTATTCATCAATCATCGAAGGCGCACGCTCTGGCGGCACCTCGATGCCCTTCATATTGCCCGAAAAACGCACGCGCAAATCGGCAACAGGCTCTCCCCCCTCGCTGCGCGGATCCATGAACTCTATGTTGGCACCCATTTCAACAAGGGTAAGATAAAGCCCATTGCGCGTTAGGTTTTGGCTAACACCTGGAACTGTGATGTCTGATCCTTCGACAATCAGCGCCGCGCAGGTGGGAAATGCCGCGCTAGACGGATCGCGCGGCACGGCCACCGTTTGCGGCTTTAGCTCGGGCTGGCCGATCAGGGTAATCACTTGGCCTTCACTGGTTTTGGCAACGTCCAACTGCGCGCCAAAGCCCAAAAGCATCCGTTCGGAATGATCGCGCGTGGGTTCGCGTTCAATCACTACTGTCTCGCCGCGCGCCGCCAGCCCCGCCAGCAGCACTGCCGATTTCACCTGTGCGCTGGCTACGGGCAGCGCATAACGCACGCCAATGGCATTGTTGGCCCCCACCACTGTCATCGGCAACCGCCCGCCGTTTCGCCCATAGGCCGCCGTACCAAACAGCGACAATGGGTCAGTCACCCGCCCCATAGGCCGCTTGCGCAAGCTGGCATCCCCCGTGAAACTGGCCGTGATAGGTGTGGTCGCCATAGCGCCCATAATCAGCCGCACGCCCGTGCCAGAATTGCCGCAATCAATCAGATCGGCAGGCTCACTAAACCCGCCAACGCCAAAACCCCTTACCGACCATGCCCCTTGCCCGTGCTGGACAACTTCGGCACCAAAGGCGCGCATGGCGCGGGCCGTATCCAGCACATCTTGGCCTTCCAGCAGCCCTGTAATCTTGGTCTCCCCCACCGCCATCGCCCCAAAAATCAGCGCGCGGTGCGAAATGGATTTATCCCCCGGAACAAGGGCCTCGCCCTTTAGCGGTGCCGATTTGTGGGCAATCATGGGTGTGGGCGTGGCATGGGCAGACATCAAAATCCTCATTCGCTTTGCGCTCTGATACCCCAAGGCGCGGTCAGGGTCTAGCGCGCGCGCCTG
>CAXNJD010000227.1:0-3830 GCA_964202545.1 Cypionkella sp. | reverse complement strand
GCGGCCCCGTCAACGCGCTGGCCAAGGCGCTGGCTAAAGACCTTGGCCCTTATCAAGCCGCGATTGCCGATATGCGGCTGGTCGATTTCAAAGTGCGTATCACCCAAGGCGGTACCGAAGCGGTGACGCGGGTTATTATTGACTCGGAGGACGGGCAGGGGCGGCGCTGGTCAACTGTGGGCGTGTCGGCCAATATCGTGGATGCCAGTTTCGAGGCGCTGCTAGATGCGATCAATTGGAAACTGGTGCGCGACAATGAAGGTGAGGGGGGGCCTGTGCGTGAGCATTGACGCCTGCGCCGCGCTTGTTGCCCGCGCCGACCCAGACCGCTGGGCGGCGGTTTTGGCGGCCCCCTTATCTGCCCGTGCGCCCTTGATCGTTCTGTATGCCTATAACGTTGAGATTTCCCGCGCCCCGTGGGTATCCTCGCAAAGCCTGATTTGCGAGATGCGCCTGCAATGGTGGCGCGATGTACTTGTTGCAGAAAACCGCCCCGCACACGAGGTGGCGGGGCCGTTGCATGATTTGATCGCCCAAGGCACCGTGGATGTTGCCACATTGGATGCAATGTCCGCAGCGCGGGTGTGGGATGTGTATTCCAACCCATTTGAAGATGAAGATCATTTCACCCAGTATCTGTCGCAAACGGCGGGGGGGCTGATGTCCGCATCAGCGCAGGTTTTGGGCATATCGGGGGCGAATGGCATTGCCGTTGCACACGATTATGGCGCAGCCGCAGGCCTGGCCAACTATCTGCGCGCTGTCCCCGAACTTGCAGCACGCGGGCGGGCGCCACTGATCGACGAAAGCGATCAGGCTATTGCAGTTTTGGCGCAAGATGCTTTCAGAAGCTGGAATTTGGCACGTTCCAAACGCCGTGCGCTTGGGCCCGCTTGGCCCGCCCTGTTGTCGGGGGTGCAGGCAGGGGCTGTTTTGCGTTTGGCAGCACGCGCCCCGCATTTGGTGCATACAGGCGGTTTGCACCTTGCCCCCATGCAGGCGCGGGCGCGGTTGATTTGGGCCAGCGTCACTGGCCTAGTCTAGGGGGCCGCGTCTAGGGGCATGCAGGGTCTAACCGCGTGATAAATCCATCGCAAAGCGCCATGGCGATGGCGGGGCGGGCGTAAAGCCATGATGGATATAAAAATCGCGCGCTTCGGCATTGGCCTCTTGCGTCGACACAGTCAAATATTCGCACCCCTGCGCCAAAACATGCGCGCGCACCGCGCGAATCATTGCAGTGCCCAGCCCAGCCCCGCGCGCAGGCTCGGCCACGAACAAATGATGCAGATCCATGCCGCGCTGGCCCAAATGCGCCCGCATTAGGGGTATCAGCAGGGCATAGGCCTGCAAAACCCCATCCTCATCAGCCACCAATCCTTGCGCCCAAGGCAATCGGCCAAACAAATCGCGCGACATGCTGTATAGGCTGGCCTTTGGGGTATCACCGTGATGCCGCGCCAAAGCTTGCACCAAATCCAAAACCTGCGGCAGGTCATCGAATGTTATAGCCCGAATGTCCAAATCACACCTCCTTTGGCCGCAGCGCCAGCCAAACCAGCGCCCCGCCCGCAAGCACCAAAAACGGCAGCATCGCCATATTCACCGCTGCCCAGCCTGCCTGCGCCGAACTTCCAGAACAGTTCATAAGCCCCCCCGATGACAGGCTGGCCACTGTCACGCCGCCGAACACGATCAAATCATTCAGCCCCTGCATCCGCCCGCGCTCTTCGGGCGCAATAGACGTGGTCAAAAGAGTGGTAGCCCCAATAAAGCCAAAGTTCCAACCAACGCCCAGCAGGATTAGCGCCGCAAAAAACTGTGTCAGTTCCACCCCCGAAATCGCTACTGCGCCTGCTGAGGCCAAAATGATCAGTCCCAGACCCATTACACGGGTCGCGCCAAAGCGAACGATCACATGACCCGTAATGAAACTGGGCGCATACATGGCCAGAACATGGGCGGTCACCACATTCGCCGCATCATTCGTTTGAAACCCGCAGCCCACCACCGCCAGCGGGGACGAGGTCATCACCAAATTCATCAGCGCATAAGACACTGTTGCCACGATCACCGCCACCGCAACGTTCGGGGTCTTTAGCAAATCAACGCGCGAGCGCCCCATCGGCGCGTCATTGGCCGCTTTTGGCAGTTTCGGGATGTTCAAAAAGGCAAACAGCAAACCGCCTGCTAAGTTCAGCCCCATCACCGCCAAATAACTGCCCAAAAACGGCACAACCATCGACTGCGCGGTCAGTTTGACAATTTGCGGCCCGACAATGGCCGACAAAAGCCCCCCCGCCATCACATAAGAAATTGCTTTCGGCCGGTAAGCGTCCGATGCCATATCGGCGGCGGCAAAGCGGTAAAACCCTTGGGCTGACATATAAATGCCCGATAGCAGCCCGCCAAACACAAACAGCCAAAAGTTCGATGTGTAAAGCGCCAGCGCACCCACTGCCGCGCCCATCGCCCCACCCAGCGTGCCCACATAAAACCCCGCGCGCCGCCCATACCGCGCCATAAAGCTCGATAGCGGTGTGGCCGTTAACATAGATCCAATCACCATCGCCGAAATGGGCAAAGTCGCCCAACAGGCATTGCTGGCCAGGCTTTGCCCCGCCAGCCCTGCAATGGTAAAAATAATTGGCATCTGCGCGCCCAGCACCGCCTGAGAGGCGACCAGAACGGCAACATTGCGGCGGGCGATAGTATCTGTTTCACTCATACAACAGGGTTAAGCCGAAGGTGGCCTGCCCGCAAGGCACAAAGGGGGGGCGTGATGGTTGGCCGTATTTTGGAAACGGATGCGTGTATCGCCGAAGGGGCGGCGCATTTGGCCGCCGCTCACCCGCGCTTTGCCTATGCGCTGGCCCAAACTGGCCCTTTGCCGCTGCGCAGGCAGGCGGGCGGTTTCACCGCGCTTTTGGATGCCATCGTCGGCCAACAAGTGTCGGTTGCCGCAGGCGATGCGATTTGGCGGCGAATGGACGCGGCAGGGTTGACGCAGATCGACGGCATCTTGGCCGCCACTATTGAAGATATGCGCGCGGTGGGCCTATCGCGGCAAAAGGCATCTTATGCCCATGCCTTGGCGGGCGCGGGGATTGATTATGGCGCGCTAGAAACCGCCGCGACAGATGAGGTGATCAAGACCTTGACCGCCGTCAAAGGCATTGGCGTTTGGACAGCCGAGATTTACGCCATGTTCGCGCTTGGCCGCGCTGATGCTTTTGCAGCGGGCGATTTGGCGCTGCAAGAATCGGCCAAAGTTTTGTTTGACCTTGACACGCGCCCCAATGATCGCGCCTTGCGCCAACTGGCTGAAAATTGGGCCCCGTGGCGCGGCGTTGCAGCGCGCTTGCTTTGGTCTTATTACCACATCATCAAATCGCGTGAGGGTATCAGATGATCAGAAAATTGCAATTTGGCCGTGCGGGCGCGCCCATTGGCGAGGCCAAGCAAGTGGTGGTTTTCCTGCATGGCTATGGCGCAGATGGGGCGGACTTGTTGTCCTTGTCAGACCCACTTGCCCCCCATATGCCCACCACGGCATTCTACGCGCCTGATGCGCCCGAGCCGAGCAAAGGCACCCCCATTGGACGCCAGTGGTTTACCATTCCCCGCTTTGATGGCAGCACAGAATTGCAATCGCGCGCAGGAATGAATGCTGCTGCCGCTGATCTGAACGAATTTATCGATCACATCCTAACAGCTGAAGGTTTGCGCGCTGATCGATTGATTTTGCTGGGCTTTTCGCAGGGCGCGATGATGGCTCTGCATGTCGCGCCGCGCCGCGATTTGCCTATGGCTGGTGTGGTTGCAATATC
>CAXNJD010000226.1:0-3832 GCA_964202545.1 Cypionkella sp. | reverse complement strand
GACAAAAACGGCAAAGCGCATATAGCCTGCAGGATCGATGCGAAAGTCGCCCGCAACCACGGCCGCCCCATCGACCACCCGCGCCACAGCAAGACTTTCAGGCACAAACCAATCGTCAAGCATAGGCAGGATGGCGTCTTCATCATCGGGCAGCAGTTCGACGCGGATCAGCACGGCGACAATCGCGCGGCCCGGGCTTGCGGCGATCCAAGGCTCGGGCAAAACGGCAGCGCCTGCGGGGTCAAACGCTCGGGCATCTAGCCCGGGCGTAAAAGCGGAATATGTCACAAATTCTGTATGGCTTTCCCATTTCAAATCTGTGCGGCCCAAGGTGGCGGCGTGATGTGTGGCATCGGGCTGCGGATGGGCCACGCCATTTAAATCCAGCAATTGCAGCAAATGCGCCCGATCGCGGCTGCGGTCGCGCGCATGCGCGGCAGTCGGTTCTTTGATGGCCAGATAGACCACTTGGCAAGGGGCTGCCAGCGCGGGAAATGGGCGGGCGTGCAACTCGTTCACAAGAGCATAGCGCAGGGGGTGGTCTGGCAAAGTCATGGGGCAACCTGTGGCAATCTTTGACGTTTCGCTAAAAATAGCCCATTTTGCTGCCGTGAACAGGGCGTGCGCGGCACACAGGTGTATACCGCCAAAAATGCAACAGATGGTGGCTTGGCAACTGGCGGACTTGTGGCCAAAAAGGCAGTGAAAAGGAGGGCGTTGTGACGATTTGCATCATTCACACGGGCGGGACAATTGCAATGCGGGCAGGGCCAGACGGGCTGGCCCCTGCGGGGGGTGTGCTAGAGGATGGACTTGCCGCCCTAGCCCGCGCGGGCATTGCGCGCGGCGAGACGAAGGTAGTGCATCTGACCCCCGCCATCGATAGCGCCAATGCGCGCTTCGCCGATTGGAACCGCATTGCAGAGGTGATTTTTGACGGCCAAAGCCGCTATGCAGGCTTTGTCGTGACGCATGGCACCGATACGCTGGCCTATACGGCGGCGGCGCTGTGTTTTGCCTTGGTCGGCATAGCGCGGCCTGTGATAGTGACAGGATCGATGCTGCCACTCGAGGCGGCGGGAACAGATGCACGGCAAAATCTGGGCGACGCGCTGCTGGCCGCCACTCGCGCACCGGCGGGGATTTGGGTGCAATTTGCCGATAAGCTAATGGCGGGTGCACGGGTGCGCAAAGCGCATTCCCACGCGCGGGATGCCTTCATCGCGCGAGATGGCGGCGCAACAGTGCGGTCGGGAACCTCTGCCCTGCTGGCCTTTGGCGCGCCCGAAATTGCCGTTCTCAGTATGGCCCCAAATACGTCGCCTCGCGCTTTTGCGGCGGCACTTGGGGCGGTGGACGGCGCAGTGATGCGGGTGTTTGGCGCAGGCACAATCCCCAATGATCCCGCCATTGAAGATGCTTTAATGGCCGCATCTGCGCGCGGCGTGCTGATGATTGCTGTCTCACAATGCGAGGGGGGCGGCACCGCGCTGGGCACCTACGCCGCTGGCGCTGTGATGGCGCGGGCGGGGGTAGTGGACGGCGGTCAAATTACCGAAAGCGCTGCCTATGCCAAACTGGCCCATGCGCTGGCGCATGGCGGGCGGGACGCGCTGGCAAGCGATCTGTGCGGCGAGATGGCGTAAGGGGGCGCTCGCGCCCCCTCGGAGCTTACGCTCCTCACCCCCTAAGGATATTTGCGGAGTTAGGAAGCATCGAAGTGATACAATCTTCCTAACTCTGCAAATATCCTGCAGGGGGGTGAGCGGAGCGAGGGGGGCGGCAAACGCCCCCCTTCTTTAGGTGATCAACTTTAGGTGATCAACGGCAGCAGCGCATCCAAGCTTTTCTTGGCATCGCCATAGAACATCCGTGTGTTTTCTTTGTAGAAGAGTGGGTTCTCGATGCCCGAATAGCCAGTGCCTTGCCCGCGTTTGGATACGATCACCAATTTCGCCTTCCAGCATTCCAGCACGGGCATGCCTGCGATGGGGCTATTGGGGTCTTCTTGGGCTGCGGGGTTTACGATGTCGTTTGACCCGATCACGATGGCCACATCGGTCGATGGGAAGTCATCGTTGATCTCGTCCATTTCCAGCACAATGTCATAAGGCACCTTCGCCTCGGCCAGGAGCACGTTCATGTGGCCTGGCAAGCGGCCGGCCACGGGGTGGATGGCAAACCGCACGTTCTTGCCGCGCGCGCGCAATTTGCGGGTCAGTTCGGATAACGCCTGCTGCGCCTGTGCCACGGCCATGCCATAGCCGGGAATAATAATGACGCTATCGGCATCGTTCAGCGCGGCGGCCACGCCGTCGGTGTCAATCGCCACCTGCTCGCCCACGATTTCCATTGCGGGGCCAGTCGTTCCGCCAAAGCCGCCCAAGATCACCGAGATGAAGGAACGGTTCATTGCCTTGCACATAATGTAAGACAAAATCGCGCCTGACGAGCCTACCAGCGCACCAACCACGATGAGCAGATCGTTGGACAGCGAAAAGCCAATCGCCGATGCCGCCCAACCTGAATAGCTGTTCAGCATCGATACCACCACAGGCATATCCGCCCCGCCGATACCCATAATCAGATGGTAGCCAATGAAAAATGCCAGCAGGGTCATGGCAATCAGCGGCCACAGCGCGCCCGTAGACAAATAAACGCCAAGCAGCACCAGCGAGCCAATGGCAGCACCCGCATTCAGCGCATGGCCGCCCGGCAGTTTCTTGGCCTTGCCGTCCACGCGCCCCGCCAGTTTGCCAAAGGCAATGACCGAGCCGGTAAAGGTGACCGCGCCGATGAACACGCCAAGGAAGACCTCAACGCGCAAGATATTTTGTTCCACCGCGTCTTTCTTGGCCAGTAAAGCCGCAAAACCTTCAAGAGTTTGTCGCGCTGCATCATCCATCGCCAAAACGCGGGCCAGTTCCAGATCGGCATTAAAGCCGATGAATACGGCGGCAAGGCCCACCAGCGAGTGCATGGCGGCAACAAGCTGCGGCATTTCGGTCATTTGCACGCGCTGGGCCACGATCCAGCCAATCACCCCGCCAGCCGCGATCAGCACGGCGGCCAGCCATGCGCCATTGGCTGCGGCCAAAGTTGCCAGCACCGCCAGCGCCATGCCTGCAATGCCGTACCAGACTGCGCGCTTGGCGCTCTCTTGCCCTGAAAGTCCCCCCAAAGACAAGATGAACAGAACGGCAGCAATCACATAAGCTGCGGTTGTAAAACCCATTTCCATCTGCCGTCTCCTTAGGATTTTTGGAACATGGCCAGCATACGGCGCGTAACCATAAAGCCGCCAAAGATATTGATGCCCGCCATAAACACCGACAAGCCCGCAAGGATCATCACCAAGGACGAGCCCGACCCGATTTGCAAAATCGCGCCCAAGATGATGATCGAGGAAATCGCATTGGTCACGGCCATAAGCGGCGTGTGCAGCGAATGCGCCACGTTCCAAATGACCGAGAACCCGATAAAGCACGACAGCACGAACACGATCAGATGCGACATAAAGCTGGCAGGGGTGAACATGCCCGCAAGCAAAATTACCGCGCCGCCGCCTATGAGCATGCCCACTTGGGCGCCGGTTTGGGCCTTGAACGTCGCAGTTTCAGCGGCGCGCTTTTCCTCGGCGGTCAGCTCTTTGGCCTTTTCTTTGGGCTTTTGCGCGGCGATAGCCGCAATTTTGGGCGGTGGCGGCGGATAGGTAATTTCGCCGCCGTGCGCCACAGTTGCGCCGCGGATCACGTCATCTTCCATATTGTGCACGATCACGCCATCCTTCTTTGGCGTCAGATCGGTCAGCATATGGCGGATATTGGTGGAA
>CAXNJD010000225.1:0-3842 GCA_964202545.1 Cypionkella sp. | reverse complement strand
ATCGGCATTTCTTGCCAGCCGTTGCCGCATAAACGCGCCGCAGGCTGTGGTGCACGAGGCGACCTTTCAGGATGCACAGCCTGTTGGCCTCTTTGATCTGTGTCTGTTTTCGGAAAGCTTTCAATATATTCCGCTTAATCAATCGCTGCCCAAGGCGCTGACCCTTTTGGGCCCAAAGGGCGAGATTTTGATCGGCGATTGTTTTCGCAGCCGCGCTTACCCTACACAAAGCGGCGGGCGCATTTGTGGGGGAGGGCACAGTATTGAAAAATTCCGCGCATCTGTGAAAGCTTTGCCGCTGAAACTGATCGCCGAAGAAGATATCACGCTGGCCGTTGCCCCTTCGATTGACCTAGAACAATCATTTTTCAATGTGGTGGGGCGAGGGCTTTTGTCGACCAATGCTGAACTGGCCAAAAAGCGCCCAATGTTATATTGGCTGATTCATCGCGCGCTGGCGCTGCTGATTCCTGTGCGCAAGCGTGCCGCGCTGGCAGACCGTCTGTTCCAGCAAAACCGCAATTCGGCGCTGTTTATAGCCAACAATGTCTATCTGCTCATGCGGCTTGGCCGCGCCTAGTTTTCTAAAGGATATCTCATGCTTACCTACACAGCCCTAACCACCCTAGATGGCGGCGATGCCGCCGAGGCGCTGGGCGCGGCATTGGAAAAGCTTGATCCAGCCCCAACGGGCGTGGGCGTGTTTGAAATAGAAGATGGCAGTGATCTTTGGGAGGTGGGGGCCTATTTCATGCAGCCGCCGAGCGCGCCGATTTTGGAAATGTTCGCGCTGGCTTTTGGGGCCAAACCCTTTGTCATTTCCGAAGTGCCCGAAATTGATTGGGTTGCGCATGTGCGCCGCGAATTGCCCCCGGTCGAGGCGGGGCGCTTTTTTGTCTATGGCAGCCATGATGCGGATAAAGTTCCCGCAGGACGCGTGGCCTTGCAAATCGAGGCGACTGTGGCATTTGGCACGGGGCATCACGGCACTACTTTGGGGTGTTTGCGGGCCTTTGATCGTTTGCTTGAGGCGGAGATACGCCCGCTAAACGTTGCCGATATTGGCTGCGGCACGGCGGTGCTGGCGCTGGCCGCCGCAGCGACGCTGCCCGATGCGCGCATTCTTGCATCCGACATAGACCAAGTGGCTGTCGATGTCGCGCAGGCAAATGTCGGCATCAACGCTTTGTCAGGGCGTATCGCCTGCTATGAGGCGGCAGGTTTTGCCCACCCCGACATTGCCATTGCCGCGCCCTTTGATCTGGTTTTTGCCAATATTCTAAAGGGCCCGCTGCTGGAATTGGCCCCCGCCATGGCGGCGCATATCAGCGCGGGCGGGCGGGCCATTCTTTCGGGCCTTTTGGTGGTACAAGCGGACGCGATCACCGCTGCCTATGTTGCCGCTGGATTTACGCTGGAGGCGCGCGAAGATCTTGGCGAATGGTCGGCACTGGTGCTGCTGCGCGCCTAAACGCAGGTGCGATCTGATCAAAGATTTGCCATATTTTGCGAGTATGCCACAGGAAACCCGCAATCATCCCCTTTCGGGTAGAGGCAGCAATGAATAAATCGGTTGATCCAGAATTCGCCCGCCGTGTGGCTCAGTATCAGCATAACTTAAAAAATGGTCTGGCCTTTCAGGCTGATGGCACTGTGGGCGGAAAGCGATCTAAACCTGCCCGCCGTGCGTGGCGTGGAAGTGCGCTGCGCAATATGCTGAAACTGGTGATTTTTGCCGTGTTGTTGAAGGCGATCGTGTATCACGCCGCCCATATCGTTGGCTTTGATGGCGGTAGCACTTTGGCGCTGGATAGCCAAACACTGGTGCAAAAGGCGGTGGCCCTGCTGTTCTATCCAGACCCTGTCTCTATCGAAATCTCTCATTGGCTGACCATTGGGCAGCAGTATCTGGCCATTGAACTGCGCCGCATTTTTTAGCGCAAGCAATTTGCACATTTAGTGTGCGTTGCGCAAACAAAAAGGCCGCAAGCACTGCTTGCGGCCTTTGCGTCTGGGCGGGTTATTTAACCCTTGGCCTTAGCGGCCAATCATGTCGATATCTGCGCGGCACAGGCCGATATCGTCCAATTCGCGGGACGACAGGGCGTAAAGTGCGTTGCGTGTTTTGCGGGCGTTGTTCCATGCCACGAATGCGGCAATGGGTTCAGCCACAAATTGTGCGGCGCGGAACATCGACACAGCGCCGAGGGGCGCCACGCGGGTGGACGTCTCAATCGAAGCCATAGCGGTAGTCCTTTCAAAAATGTGCAGCGATACTGCGATGATGGTCATTTAGTATTGCTGCAGGTGCAAAGCAATGGGGCTGCGCGCATGTCTGCATTGCGCCCATTGCATGACCAATGCCGTAATTTTGACACTATTTTTTAAGCAGTTTATGAAAACTGGGGTGATCTGTCGCTTTTCGCTTGAGCTTGGTCGTATGCTGCACCTGCGGCATGATCCGCCCGCCCAACGCCCCCCAAAATTTCCCAGCTAGCGGATGTTCTCTTTTCGTGCTATTTTAAAAAAAATTGAAATAAGTTTGGGCAAAGGCGGGCAGATGCGGGTTTTGGGAATCGATCCGGGCCTTCGCAATCTTGGCTGGGGCGTGATCGATGTGATGGGCGCGCGCCTGACCCATGTGGCCAACGGCATATGTCACAGCACCGCGGGCGAGGGGGAGGGAGACATGGGATTTCGCCTTGCAGATCTGCATGCACAACTGACCGAGGTGTTTCGCCGCTATTCCCCCGACGCTGCGGCCGTTGAACATACCTTTGTCAACAAAGATGCCGTGGCCACCTTGAAACTGGGCCAAGCGCGGGGCGTGGCCCTGCTGGTGCCTGCGCAATTTGGCCTTTCTGTGGGCGAATATGCCCCTAATGCTGTAAAGAAATGCGTAGTGGGGGTGGGGCACGCCGATAAGGGGCAGGTTGAACATATGGTGCGTATCCAGCTTCCAGGGGTTGTGATCGCTGGCCCCGACGCATCTGACGCGCTGGCCATTGCGATTTGCCACGCCCACCACATGCAATCGGCGGGGCGGCTGACGGCGGCGCTGAAATCGGCAGAATTGCGAAAGGTGGCGGGATGATTGGCAAAATATCGGGCCGTGTGGATTGGCGCGGCCCTGATAACGTGCTGATCGACGTGCGCGGCGTGGGGTATATTATTTATGTGTCTGACCGAACCCTTGCCGCGATGCCCCCCTTGGGGCAGGCGGTGGCGCTGTTCACCGAATTGGTCGTGCGCGAAGACTTGCTGCAATTGTTCGGCTTTGTGTCGATGATCGAAAAGGAATGGCACAAGCTGCTGACATCGGTGCAGGGCGTTGGCCCCAAAGCGGCCCTTTCGATGATGGGCGCGCTGGGGGCCGAAGGCGTGGCACGCGCGATTAATTTGGGCGACGCGCGCGCCATTCAATCGGCGCAGGGCGTGGGGCCGAAACTGGCGCAAAGGGTGATATTAGAGCTGAAATCCAAGGCCCCCAGTCTGATGGCCTTGGGCGCAACCCTGTCAGGCGAGGCCGCGCCAGATGATGCCGATAGCGTGGTGGAAAACCTAATTCCCATGCCCCGCAAACAAGGCAAACCCAGCGCCGATAATGCCGCCAGTGCCGCCCGCGCAAATGCAATGGCCGATGCCCTATCGGCGCTGACCAACCTTGGCTATGGCACAGGCGATGCGGCCAGCGCGCTGGCCACGATCACCGCCGATGCGCCAAACCTAGATACCCAATCCCTGATCCGCGCCGCCCTTAAGGCGCTTGCGCCGAAGGGGTAACGCATGACATCCGATCCCACCTTGCGCCCTGACGCGTTGCCCGACGATCTTGACCGCGC
>CAXNJD010000224.1:0-3845 GCA_964202545.1 Cypionkella sp. | reverse complement strand
CGATATTGGTTCGATCGTACCGCCGATATCTGCCCAAATCATGTGCTGTCCTATCCAGACTCGAATGTTGTGGTTGGCCGTCATGTATCGGTTCTGCCAGTGGAAATTGTGGTGCGCGGGTATCTGGCAGGCACAACGTCAACCTCGATTCTAACGCAGTACAAGGCAGGCATTCGCCAGATGTATGGCCATACCCTACCAGACGGACTGCGCGACAATCAGGCGCTGTCCCATGCGATAATCACTCCAACGTCCAAGGAATTTGACGGCGGGCATGACGAACCGCTGACACCTGACGAGATTATCGCAAAAGGTCTGCTGACCCCCGCACAATGGGAACAGGTCTCAGCCTATGCACTGGCACTGTTCGCGCGCGGGCAGGACATGGCGGCACAGCAAGGGCTGATTTTGGTTGATACAAAGTATGAATTTGGCACCGATGAGACGGGCCGTATTCTGCTGGCTGATGAAATTCACACCCCCGATTCCAGCCGCTATTGGATTGCGGACGGTTATCAGGACGCCCTTGCTGCAGGCACCCGCCCGCCCAGTTTTGACAAGGATGTCATTCGCGCATGGGTTGGCGCGCGCTGCGATCCCTATGTTGATGCCATCCCAGAAATCCCCGCCGAAATGATTGCGCAAACCGCGCAGACCTATATTGCGGCATATCAGGCGATTACGGGCGAGGCCTTTGTGCCCGATATGACAGGGGCCACCCCACTGGCCCGTATTCGCTGCAATCTGGCAGAATTTTTCACCGCTTAAGCGGCCATTGTTTGCGCTAACATAGAGGGTAGTGTAATGCTGCCCAAAACTTTGGGAGGGTGTTATGATTTTGTCCTGTGGCGAAGCCTTAATTGATATGCTGCCGCGTACCACCACGCTCGGCGAGCCTGCCTTTTCACCCTATGCGGGCGGGGCAGTTTTTAACACTGCCATCGCGCTGGGCCGTCTGGGCGCGCCATCGGCGTTTTTCTCAGGCATTTCCACAGATATGCTGGGCGAGATTTTGACCGATACTTTGGCGGCATCCAAGGTCAGCACCGATCTGTGCGCGCGTTCTGGCCGTTCGACCACAGTCGCCTTTGTCAAACTGGTGGCTGGTCAGGCTACCTATGCGTTTTACGACGAAAACACCGCAGGGCGTACGCTGTCGCAAGACCAACTTCCCACCCTGCCAGCCGATATTACCACGTTGTTTTTCGGCGGCATTTCTTTGGTGAATGATCCAGCCGCGAGCACCTATGAGGCGCTGCAAGCGCGAGAGACAGGCCGCCGCGTGATTATGATAGATCCTAACATCCGCCTTGGCTTTATTGCAGGCCAAGAAGACAGCTATCGCGCGCGCATTACGCGGATGGTGCAGCGTAGTGATATTGTAAAATTGTCGGACGAAGACCTGCATTGGTATGCGGGCAGCGGAGATTTGGCAGCGCTGGCACGCGGGATTTTGGCCAACGGACCGAAAGTGGTGTTCATTACCGAAGGTGCCAAAGGCGCGCATGCCATTACAGCGACGGAAACCCGCTTTACCCCCTCGCGCCGTGGTGAGGTTATCGATACCGTTGGCGCGGGCGATACGTTTAACGCTGGCGTTTTGGCCGCGCTGCATGCACGCGGGGCGCTGACCAAGGCAGGCATAGCCAACCTTGATGCCGCCGCTTTGGATGCAGCGCTGGAATTCGGTACCAAGGCCGCCGCAGTAACAGTGTCGCGCGCTGGAGCCAACCCGCCTTGGGCGCACGAGTTGGGCGCCTAATGCGCGCTGTTCTGCAGCGCGTCTCGCGGGCCAGCGTGACCATTGCCGGCGAAACTGTTGGAAGCATTAACCAAGGCATTCTGATTTTGGTCTGCGCAATGGCAGGCGATACAACCGCAGAGGCAGACCGCTTGGCAGCGAAAATTGCCAAGCTGCGCATTTTCAAAGACGCGGAGGGGAAAATGAATTTGGCCGTAACCAATGCGGGCAATGCAGCGCTGATCGTCAGCCAGTTCACCCTTGCTGCTGATCTGCGCGGTAATCGCCCTGGCTTCTCGTCAGCCGCCCCGCCCGACTTGGGCAAGCTCTTGTATGAACATTTCTGCACCCGAATCGCTGCTGCTGGAATATCGGTGCAAACGGGCGTTTTTGGCGCAGATATGGATGTGATGCTTTATAACGATGGTCCTTTAACCATCTGCCTGGATACAGACACGCTATAGCCCTGTCCCCTGTTGACATCAGCAAAGATTTAACGCTTTTGCGGCAGAATTGAATTGATTGTTTTCAATTCGGGAACAATGTTAACGCGAAGAGTTTGTGGGAATGGCATGGCGTCTGCGCTAAAAAAGATGATGGATCGCATCAACCAGCGGCGCAGTTTGCGCCGCTGGTCCGCCCTCGCGAGCGAGGCGAAAACAGCACCGCTGTCCCAAGTGCGGAAAATGTTCGCACAGGCACTGGCGCTGCGCCGCTTGTTGGATCGCGTGATCCACCAATCTGAATATCGGCTAGCCCTGCCTAGCATGGGCAGCAATGTAATCCGCCGACAAATGGGCACCGATTGGGCATGGCGGCCAGATCTGTGGCTTGGGCCCGTGGCCACCATGGGCTATGCTGCAATTGCCAACCGTACCCAAGTTTGCGCAGGCGCGACAGTGTATCACGACTGCAAACGCTCGGAACTGACCGCCCGCCAAATCCGCAATACCCGCGAGTCCGACATTGCACCTTTTGGTTTTCGGCTGGATGTGTTTCGCTTTGACGGGTCATTTTTATCGCTTGCGTTAGATTTCCCGCCCGAAGCAGCAGATGGTCTAAAGCAAAAGCATATCATCCGTGTGGATTTGATTGCCGAAATGGAAAAACCGCTGGAGCTCTTAGCACGCCTAAATGTGAAACATGGGCCAAATGTGGAAACCATCGTGCGCGAAATGCCGCTGAACGAAGAAGAAGTGATGGTGGAATTTGACCTTGGCTATTCCAAAATCAACGAAAAGCGGGTCGAGAAGATATGGCTAGATCTGATCTTTGAAGGGCCAGAAATGAACCAAATCATCTTGCGTGACGTCACGCTAACGCGCCGCCCGCGCGCCGAACTTTAGGGGATACGCATGGCGACCTTCACCAAAACCCGTTTGAGCGCTGGCGTTTGGCAAGGTGTTCTGACCTTGGCTGCAGGAGAAGCGCCCGAAATTGACGTGATGCATCTGGAATCGCCTGTGCAGGGTGTTACAGTTAAGCTTCTGCACGAAAACGATTATTTGGTGTCGCTGCCAATACCGCTGCGAGCGCTGAATGATGGGGTGCAAAGCTTTGTGGTTCAAAAGTTGAAAACCCAAGAAACGCTGGCCAGCTTTGCGATTATTGCAGGCAGTGCGCTTGACGAAGATTTACGTGCCGAGATTGACCTTTTGCGTGCAGAACTGGATTTGCTGAAGCGTGCGTTTAGGCGGCATTGTGTGGAAACGGCCTAAGCGGGCTACCTGCGCCAAATACGGAAAATCTCGGATGCGCCCCAGCCCGCAACAGCGGCAAGCAGCAGAGAAAGAATCCCGTACAGCAATGGTTGGTGATGGGCCATGTTGGTCAGCTGCCGTTCGATTCCTGTTTTGCGAACAACAATGCTTTGCTCTTTGACATCAATCACACGCCCCCCGCGCAGCAGGAACATGTGCACGGTAAAATCGCCCTCGGTCAGGTTGGCAGGCAGGGCAAAATCGGCACGAAACAGCGTATCTTCCGCCAGCTTTACACCGCTTTGTTGGGTGACATAGTTGCCCTTGGCAATGCCTATGCGCTGCGTTGCCTGCAAAAATTCCCAAAAATCCATCGATTCGGCCGTAATTTTGGTAACCGTCAG
>CAXNJD010000223.1:0-3847 GCA_964202545.1 Cypionkella sp. | reverse complement strand
ATCTCAGGCGCTGCACAAAGATATTCCCGCCGTGGGCACCACCACTTTCCGCCCGCCTTACACGCCTGTCACCCTTGGCACGCTGGCGGGCGAGGCGCGGGGCGATATATTCCAACCTCTGCGCCGCACGCCCATGCACCATCTGCACGAGGGGCAATCGGCCTATTTCGAACCCGTCGGCCTGTGGCGCCGCCCCTATTGCTTCCCGCGTTTGGGCGAAAACCACGCTCAAGCCGTGGTGCGCGAGGTGAAGAATACAAGGCAAAATGTGGGCCTGCTGGACGCATCCACGCTGGGCAAAATTGTTGTCAAAGGGCCAGTTGCGGGCAAGTTTTTGGATATGCTGTACACGGGTGTGATGTCTACCTTGCCCGTGGGCAAATGCCGCTATGGTCTGATGTGTAACGAGCAGGGGTTCCTGTCCGACGACGGCGTTGTTGCACGCCTGTCCGAAGATACCTTTCTGTGCCATACCACATCTGGCGGGGCGGATCGCATCCATGCGTGGATGGAAGATTGGCTGCAATGCGAATGGTGGGATTGGCAGGTTTATACCGCCAACCTGACCGAACAATACGCCCAAATCGCCGTTGTCGGCCCCAAGGCCCGCGCTGTGCTGCAGGCGCTGGGTGGAATGGACGTATCGAAAGACGCGCTGCCGTTTATGGGCTGGGCCGAAGGCACGCTGGGTGGCTTTCCTGTGCGCATCTATCGCATCAGCTTTTCGGGCGAGCTTTCCTATGAAATCAGCGTTCCCGCAGGCCATGGCGCGGCGCTTTGGGCCGCGCTGTCGCAGGCAGGCGCAGATCACGGCATGATGCCCTACGGCACCGAGGCGCTGCACGTTTTGCGCGCCGAAAAGGGCTTTATCATGATTGGTGATGAAACCGATGGCACCGTCATTCCGCAGGATTTGAACCTTGGCTGGGCCATTTCCAAGAAAAAGCCAGACTATCTTGGCAAACGCGGGCAAATGCGCACTTACTTGGCCAGTGATACCCGATGGAAACTTGCTGGCTTTGAAACAACCGATGGCAGCGTGGTGCCCGATGGGGCATATATTATTGCCGATGGCGTCAACGCGAATGGGCAGCGCAATACCCAAGGGCGCGTTACCTCCACCTATTTCAGCCCCACTTTGGGGCGCGGAATTGCAATGGGGCTTATCCGTGGCGGTCTGGATCGTTTGGGCGATGAGGTAGAATTTAACACCATCGCAGGCGGCACTGTCAAAGCGCGCGTCATCGATCCCGTGTTCTATGACAAAGAAGGGGCCAAGCAAGATGTCTAATCCCGCAGCAGTATCCGCCCTGAATGGGGCGGCATTCACAGGATATGCCCAGATCCGCGAGGTTGGCCCCATGGGTATGATCACCTTGCGCGCGGGGCGCGATCTGGCGGGGCTGGCGGGTGCGATCATGGCCGCAACAGGCTGCGCCGTCCCGCAACTGCGCGGTATTGAAACGGCGGGCGGCAACCGCTGCGCTTGGATGTCGCCCGATGAATACCTGCTGATGACGGCGCATTCCGATGTGCCCGCCGCATTGGACGCCATTGCAAAGGCGTTGTCAGGCCAGCACCATCTGGCGCTGGATGTATCAGACGCCCGCGCTATATTCACCATTGAGGGTATGGCGCAATCGGTTCTGGCTAAACTGTCCCCAACCGATTTTGCCGCCCTTGGCCCAAAAGAGCTGCGCCGCACCCGCCTTGCCCAAGTGCCTGCAGCGTTTTGGGTGGAAGGGGCAAATGCCACCGTGATCTGCTTCCGCTCGGTCGCGCAATATGTGTTCGACCTTTTGTCGCACGCCGCCAAAGCGGGAACCGAGATTTAGGCGACGAACTGGTCCAGCTTAACCTTGACGTCTGCCAAAAAACGCCACTTATAGAGGCAAGCCATAACCTAGGAGCCTGATATGTCCTTTACCCTTCCCGATCTGCCCTATTCGCATGATGCGCTGGCCCCTTTGGGCATGTCGCGCGAGACGTTGGAATTTCACCACGACATCCACCACAAGGCCTATGTTGATAACGGCAATAAACTGATTGCTGGCAGCGAATGGGAAGGCAAATCGCTGGACGATATCGTGCGCGGCACTTATGCAGCGGGCGCTGTGGCGCAATCGGGCATTTTCAACAATGCCAGCCAGCACTGGAATCACAACCTGTTTTGGGACGTGATGGGGCCGGGCGAAGACAAAGCAATGCCGGGCGATCTGGAAAAAGCGCTGGTTGAAGCATTTGGATCGATCCAAAAGTTCAAAGAAGATTTCGCCGCTGCTGGCGCGGGCCAATTCGGGTCTGGCTGGGCATGGCTGGTCAAAGACGCGGGCGGCGCGCTGAAAATCACCAAAACCGAAAACGGCGTGAATCCCTTGTGCTTTGGCCAAACCGCGCTTTTGGGCTGCGATGTGTGGGAACATTCGTATTACATCGATTTCCGCAACAAGCGCCCTGCCTATTTGACCAACTTCTTGGACAAATTGGTCAATTGGGAAGCAGTTGCAGCCAAGATGTAATCTTTTGAAATTGCCGATAAAGGCCCGCTTTGGCGGGCCTTTTTACTGCGCAACCCCCACAAATCCACGAAAGCTAAAGGCGTGGTAGAACTGCGCCACACCCTCAAAACCTGCATCGCGCATCAAATCCATATCCTCATCAGGGCTTAGAATGGGCAGGGCGCGGCCCAAAGCCTGCGCGCCGTTGGCCAACCCTTGCCCCGTCACGCCATTGCTGGCGGCAAAATCGGCAAAGCGGGGCAGCCAAATCTCACCCTCGCCCGCAGGGATGCAATGATGTGCCACCACCAGCGCCGCCCCAGTCTTTAGCCGCGCGCGCAGCGCTTGTAATGTGGCAAGTCGTTCGGGTGTGGGCAAAAAGTGCAGCGTCATCAGGCAAACCCCACCCTCAAAGGGCCCAAGGGGGGCCACATCGATTTTACCCTGAATGTATGTGATGCGATCCACAAAAGCCGCGCATTTGGAACGTGCCAATTCTAGCATTTCCAGCGATGGATCCACCCCAATAAACCGCCAATCGGGGCGGGCGGCAGCAAGGGCTGCCATTTCATTGCCGCCGCCAGCCCCTAAAACCAGCACTTCTCCCGCGCCCATATGCTGCGCCAGCAAAACCTGCGCCATGCGGTGCAGATCGGCATAGGCAGGCACCATTTGGGCAGGGCAGTAGGGGGAATGCGGTGTCATGCTGGGGGTAGATTCCCCACCGCCGCGCGGAACCCAGCCACATCATCCACCACCAAAAATAGCCCGCGCAAGCTTGGCGCGGCAAAGCCTTGATCAATGATATGTTCGATCAGGGCAAGCAGCGGGCCCCAATACCCCGCAATATTGATCAGAATGATCGGTTTTTGGTGCAGGCCAAGTTGCGCCCAGGTCAGCACTTCGAAAAACTCATCGAGGGAGCCCGCGCCACCGGGCAGGACCACGATGGCATCCGAGTTCATGAACATGACCTTCTTACGCTCGTGCATGTCCTCGGTGATGACAAACTGCGTTACATCGCGCTTGCCGCGTTCGGCCCCCATCAGATGCGTTGGGATGACACCCATGGTGGTGGCACCCGCGCCTTGGGCGGCGCGCGCCACCTCGCCCATGATGCCCACATCGCCCGCCCCATAGACCAGCCGCCAGCCGTTGGCGGCGATCATCGCGCCGGTGGCGCGACCAGCCTCGGCATGGGCCGGGTTGGAGCCGGTGCGCGCACCGCAGAACACGCAGATCGAAAAGCGGGGAGCTGTCATCTTCACGATCCTTAAAAAAAGGTTGCTTTCAGGGATGTAACGGGGTTCCCATGCAAAGAAAAGAAGGGCTTGGGGAGACAGGCAATC
>CAXNJD010000222.1:0-3854 GCA_964202545.1 Cypionkella sp. | reverse complement strand
CAGAGTTTGGCGCAAGAATTTTGGACAAGTCCATAACTGGCTTCCTAATTTCGCAGGCCCAAAGGCGCTGCGTTTAACTGATGTTGCGTGGATCGATCCAGCCAATATTGCCGTCATCTCGGCGATAGACCACATTGACGCCCGCATGGCTTTCGTTGCGAAACACCAAAAAACGATTGTTCGACAACTCTAGCTGCATCACCGCTTCACCCACCGTAATCGATGGATTCTTCGTTTCCATCTCGGCAATGATGATTGGGGTCAACTCGGCGCTGTCATCGTCCTCGGGTTCTTCGGTTGCGGCAAGGATATACGAAGAAGCACCGCCATATTCAACAGGCTGGGGCCGTGTTTGGTGATGATTGCGGATGCGTCGTTTATAGCGGCGCAGTTGCTTGTCCATTTTCTCGCGCGCGGATTCAAAAGCTGCATAGATTTCAGTGGCATGGCCCTTGGCTTGCGCCGTCAGCCCCGTCGAGAGGTGGATCACTGCTTCGCAAACAAATTCATGCGCCTCGCGTGAAAAAACCACAACCGCCTCGGTCGGGCGCTGTGCGTATTTTTCCACCACCTCGCCAAGTTCGGCTTTGACGTGGATTTGCAACGCCTCGCCGATGTCAATTTGTTTGCCACTGATCTGATACCGCATAGTGCCTCCTATACTCTAAGCGCGCTCATCCCATGCAATCGCACGGGCGCGCGTGGCTTTACAATTGTGGGTGATAATGCAGCTTGTTTTTTGTTCAGCCCAGATTTACGCGGGGCCAAAGTGATGGCCGCAAAGCGAAAACCAGACTGGGAAAGTTCGGCTTGCATCCCCCTTATTTGGGGACGCGCATGGCCACTTGTCAACAAATTAGCGGGCGAGTTTTCATAAATCTGTCACGATAGGCGGAAGTTCTCTCCCAGATAGACGCGCCGCACCACTTCGTCCTCGACAATCTCGGCCGTTGTGCCCGTTTTTAAAACCACGCCATCGTGCAAAATATAGGCGCGATCCACGATAGACAGGGTTTCTGCCACGTTGTGATCGGTGATCAAAACGCCGATGCCGCGCGATTTCAGATCATGCACCAAATGGCGGATATCCCCAACCGCAATCGGATCGACGCCTGCAAAAGGTTCGTCCAGCAGCAGATACTGCGGATTGGCAGCAAGGCAGCGCGCAATTTCGGCGCGCCGTCTCTCGCCGCCCGATAGGGCCATGGCAGGCGCCTCGCGCAAGTGGCTGATGGAAAACTCTGACAGCAGTTGTTCCAACCGCTCGCGGCGGCGATGGTGGTCTTTTTCAGCAATCTCCAGCACGGCCAGAATGTTCTCTTGCACGTTCAGCCCGCGAAAAATCGACATTTCTTGTGGCAAATAGCCGATCCCCATTTGCGCGCGCCGATACATGGGCAGCGCGGTCGCCTCTTGCCCATCAATAATCACATGGCCCGCATCAGGCGTGACAAGGCCTGCAATCGAATAAAAGCACGTGGTTTTGCCGCACCCATTGGGGCCCAGTAGGGCAACCACTTCGCCCCGTTCAAGCCGCAATGACACATCGCGGATTACCACACGTTTTCTGTAGCTTTTGCGCAGGTTTTGCACAGTCAGCCCCGTGATGGCGGTGCTGGATGCTGCGCTATCTGTCATCAACGTCATGGGGCTGCTTTCTGCGGGCCTGGATCTGCCCCGTCACTTGGGATAAAGGTGCTACGCACCCCGCCTTGCAATTGCCCAAGGCCCGTTTGCATATCAGCCACGAAAGTTTGTGCGGTAAAGGTCGCAGGCCCTTGGGTCAGCACGACATCGCCTGTCATGGTGACAATACCCGTATCAATCACATAATCAGCATTTTGCGATTGGGCCGCATCTTTGGCATTAACCAGCAGAACGCCGCCCGTTGCCCAAAGCCGCGCGATGCGGTCTGCCTCGGCCTCATATTCGACACGCACCTCGGCGGCAGACAGGCGCATCTCACCTTGCACCACGACAACATTTCCCGTGAACACCGCTGTGCGTGCGGTCTCGTCTACAGTTAGACTTTCCGAGGTTACAGTCACAGGCGCCTTGGGGTCGCCCTTTAGCCCGCCAAAGGTAATTGCAGCAGTATCCGCTTGTTGTGCCAAGGCAAACGGCACAAAAGGCTGCCAAAAAGGCAGCATCATGGCCAATGCCAAAATGTAACGCCGCATAGAATTTGCCCCAATTACTCTGTTCTGCACCCTAATGCCGCAGCCTTCAATGCCGCAGCCTTCTGGCCCCAGCGTTAGGGCTTATATAACAGCCGCACACCCGAATTGAAAACAAGAAGAAATTTACCATCGTTTTGTTGCACGCTCATGCGCCCTGCGGTCAAATCGCCCAGCGGCCCCGTGGCCTGCACCTGCGAACGGCTTGTGGCGGCGGCGTTGGCAATATCCACATCCAGCGCCTGGGTGGTCATCTCATACCCGCCCGAATCGATTTGGACCCCGCCGATCAGCGCCGCTTTTTCCGCGCTATCGTTGTAGGTTAAGCTGGCAGCAGTGATATAGGTCACATCGCCCGACAACGCCGTGATCTTGCCCGAGGCGGTTTGCGCAATAGCGCGGCTATTTCCTTTTGGAATGACTGTTACGGCGGTCAGGTCAATCGCGGCCCCATTGGCGGCGGTGGTTGCAACACGCACATCGGTCATCTTCGGCTCGCGCAGGCGGTCTTCGATATCCACTTCGGCAAAGGGAATTGCGCCGTCCATGGTGATGCTGCGCGAAAACAAAAACAGGCTTGATAAGATGGCCAGTGCCACCGCAGGCAAGATCATCTTTAGAAACCGAACGCGGCGCGAATGGCGGGCAAAGGCAGAAATGCGGGGCGGCAAATTAGCGGGGGGCAGGCTGTTTGAGGACGCGCTCATATCACGCCCGCGCGCAAAAAGTCATGAATGTGCACAACACCGCGCGCAGTCTGGGGGGCTGCTGGGTCTATCACAAACAAGCAGGTGATTTGCGCCTGCGTCATCAGCGCCAGCGCACTGCCCGCCAGCGCATCTGGCGCAAGACTGCGGGGCTTGCGCGTCATCACATCCCCCGCCGTTTTCGCCATCAGCCCGTCCATATGGCGGCGCAAATCGCCATCAGTGATGATCCCCACCAGATTACCGCCCCCATCTTGAACGCCCACCACACCAAAGCCTTTTTGGCTGATGGTCAAGATCGCCTCGCTCATCGGTGCGGCCTCGTCAATCAGCGGCATATCCGTATGCATTACATCCGCCACCCGCAACAGTTTTGCGCCCAACGGCCCACCTGGGTGTAACGCACGAAAATGCTCGGCGGTAAAGGCGCGGTGCTCCATCAGCGCCACCGCCAGCGCATCGCCCAAGGCAAGCGTCATGGTGGTGGACGATGTCGGCACAATCGCCTCATCCCCCGCCTCGGGCACGGGCGGCAAGATCAGCGCAATCTCACAGGCCCGCGCCATCGTGCTGGCAGGGCGCGAGCAAATCCCCAGCATGGGGATGCCAAAGCGCTGACAATGCGCGATGATATCCGCCAGTTCCGCCGTCTCACCCGAATTGGATATCAGCAGCGCAATATCCCCCGCTGTCAGCATCCCCAAATCACCGTGGCTTGCCTCGGCGGGGTGAACAAAATGCGCAGGCGTGCCCGTGCTGGCCAGCGTTGCCGCAATCTTGCGCCCGATATGCCCCGATTTACCAATACCCGAGACGATCACCCGCCCCGTGCAGTCCAGTATCCGCGCGCAGGCCGCCTCAAACTCTGGCCCAATACTTTGCGCCAGCGCCTCCAGCGCCCCTGCCTCGGCCGCAATCACGCGGCGGGCGCTGGCCGCGTGACTAGTGGTGGAAGATGTCATTAGGTTCG
>CAXNJD010000221.1:0-3883 GCA_964202545.1 Cypionkella sp. | reverse complement strand
CATCTTGTTCGCGGTCAAATTGCACCCCCAGCGAAAAGGTGGTGTCTGGGGAAAAGGTCGCAGGACGTTCATAGGTGGCCGAAAGCGTGTAATCCAACCCGCCATTATCCACGCCAATACCCGTGGCAAAGGCCGAAAGCGTCAGCCGTTCAGCTCCGCCAAGCAAATTGCGATGCGCGCCCACCACGCCCACAGTCAGCCCATCAAGCGAGGCGACATCGGCAGAAACGGCAAGGCGGCGCAGACGTTCTTCCACCAAGACCGCTGTGATCGGCAGGTTCCCATTCGCGTCCAGCGTCGTTCCCTCTTGGATTGCGACCGAACGGAAAGCGCCCGTGCGGCGCAGGCGCTGCGCTACTCTATCCAAATCTTCGGGGTCAAACCGCTCGCCCGTGGGCAGGCCCGCAATCGCAATAACGCGGTCAAGCCGCATATTCTTTTCGCCCCGAACCGCCAGATTGCCAAAGCTAAGCTGTGGGCCTTTTTCCAGAACGATATCAACATCGACCTTTTGGGTGTTGTGATCGGCAAGTAAGGTGCTTTTCGCGACCCTTGTCAGCGCATAACCGCGTTTGCGCCATTCATCTATGCCCGCAGCGGTTGCATCCACAATAACGCCACTGGCGGCAACTTCGCCGCGCGCAAATCCATCAACTGGGCTGGCACTGCTGGGGATGGGGACAATCTTTGTGCGGCCAAAAGCAAATTCTGGCCCCGAAGTCACCAAGACCTCTACTTTCGCAATCTTTTCGGGGGCATCAAGCAGTTCAATGTCGCCAACTTCGCGTCCATCAACCAAAACTGTGATCTCTGCGCCAAAATAACCACGCGCATACAAAGCATCCAGCAGCGCGGCATATTCTGCGCGTGCCTTAGACATGATGTCTTGCGCGGGCAGTTTACTGCCGCGGCGAAACGGCATCAATAGCGACGCATCTTGCAAAGCGGAAATAAGCGCTTTGTCATCGCTTTGCACATTGAAAATAACGCCATCCAGCGCAAAACTGGGCGGCGCCTGCGTGATCAGCGCCGCTGCCAAAACGATTTGTCGCCAGTTTGAACAACCAGTCATTTATGCCTCTGCCCGAGTTATCCACAGTATGCCGTGGAAAGGTGCCAGATGCAACCAAACTAAGGCCCACGCTTGACCATTGGCCCAAAAGCGGAAAAGTTAGCGCCATACATAGGAGAAATTCATGCCCTTTATCCCACCCCCCTACCGCGCCGCTGAAAGCCGCTATGACCGAATGGTCTATAATCGTTGTGGCAAGTCGGGGCTAAAACTGCCAGCGGTCAGCCTTGGGCTGTGGCACAACTTTGGCGATGATACGCCCCACGCAACCAAACAGGCGATGTGCCGCACGGCCTTTGATCTGGGGATCACGCATTTTGATTTGGCCAATAACTATGGCCCCCCCGCAGGCAGCGCGGAAACCGCCTTTGGCCGCATTATGGCCGATGATTTTGCCCCCTACCGCGACGAGATGATTATCTCGTCCAAGGCGGGCTATGATATGTGGGAGGGGCCCTATGGAGAATGGGGATCGCGCAAATATCTGATCGCGTCATGTGACCAGTCGCTTAAGCGGATGGGGCTGGATTATGTGGATATTTTCTATTCCCACCGCCTAGACCCAGATACCCCACTAGAAGAAACGATGGGCGCGCTGGATTACATCGTGCGGTCGGGCCGGGCCCTCTATGTGGGGATTTCGTCCTATAACGCTGCCCGCACCCGCGAGGCTGCGGCAATTTTGAAAGACCTTGGGACGCCCTGTATAATCCATCAGCCCAGCTATAACATCCTCAATCGCTGGGTTGAAACCGATGGTCTGAAAGAGACGTTACATGAACTGGGCATCGGCTCTATCGCCTTTACCCCGTTGGCGCAGGGGATTTTGTCGACCAAATATCTGAACGGCGTTCCAGCAGGAAGCCGCGCATCGCAGGGCAAATCGCTAGACCCTGCCGTGATCACGCCACAGGCGCTTGCCTCGGTGCGCGCGCTGAATGATATGGCGGCGGCACGGGGCCAAACGCTCGCGCAAATGGCGATTGCTTGGGTACTGCGGCGCGGCGGCATCACTTCGGCACTGATCGGCGCATCCAAGCCCGAGCAGATTATCGACTGTGTGGGTGCAATCGATAATCTTGACTTCACGGATCTAGAATTGGCGCAGATTGATAAGATTTCTGAAGAGAAAGACATCAACCTGTGGGCAAAATCCTCGGCCGACTAGCCAAATATAGCGCTGACTTTGGCCGCCACAGCGGCGGCCAAAGCCCCGTGTGCGGGGGCATCAAAATGCACGCCGTCTATAGGACTTACAGCAATATGTTGGCCTGCATCCAAAAAATGCACATCCCGCGCTGCGGCCAAATCGGCATATAGCGCGACCAAATGGGCAGATCGTGCTGCGCCACCAAAGAATTCATAGCGGATCGGCCCCTGTTCCAGCACAGGCGGCGGGACAATGACCAAAATCTGAAACCCGCCGTGCCGTTCTTGCAAAATGCGGTGCTGGGCAATGTCCAATAGGCTGGACATCCCGCCCTGCACTTGGGTAGGCAGCGCGGTAAAGCGCGCTTTCACATCATTGGTGCCCAACATGATCACCAAAAGATCAATCGGCCCGTGACTTTCCAGCGCTATCTTTAGTCCCGTCTGCCCGTTCATATGCGCGCCCATGATCGGGTCGTCAAACATTGTCGTGCGCCTTGGAAGACCTTCTTCCACCAAATCAACCCCAGCCTGCGCCGCCATCAGGCGCGGCCAGCGGGTCTGCGCATCAAACCGTTCCGATTTGCCCAGTTCCACAATCGGCGGCGTGCCATAAGTGTTGCTATCGCCAAAACACAAAACCAATGCCACGATCCGCTCTCCTTCATATTCGAAAAATTATATACGTGATGCCTCTTCAATTTCCAGCTTAACGCGCGCATATAGGAGCTAGCAACCCAATCTTGGATATAGACCCATGTTCGGCACCCCTACCCTTGGCGCAGCCAAACCCGCCAGCCCTTTTGTAAAATACACCAATGAGGCCACCTTTATGGCCGATGTAATTGACGCATCTATGGATGTGCCTGTCATCGTGGATTTTTGGGCGCCGTGGTGCGGGCCGTGCAAAACGCTTGGCCCCGCCCTAGAGGCGGCGGTAGACGGGGCCAAGGGCCGCGTCAAAATGGTGAAAATCAACGTCGACGAAAACCAAGGAATTGCTGGTCAAATGCGGGTTCAATCCATCCCCACAGTCTATGCCTTTTTCCAAGGCAAGCCTGTCGATGGGTTCCAAGGCGCAATTCCGGGTTCAGAAATCGCCAGTTTCGTGGCAAAACTTGTCACCATGTCGCCCGAACCTGATGGTGGGCTGGCCGATGCCATTGCCGCTGCCGATGCCATGCTGGCCGAAGGCGCTGTGCTGGACGCGATTGAAACCTTTGCCGCGATTTTGGAAGAAGACCCCGAAAACGCGCTGGCCTATGCGGGGCTAATCCGCGCGCATTTGATGGCAGACGATTTGGACAAAGCCGAAGCGCTGCTAAACGCTGCCCCTGCGGCCATTGCCGCCGCCCGCGAACTGGCCCCGCTGCGCGCACAAATTGATCTGGCTCGCGCTGCCGCCAGCGCAGGCCCAGAAGATGATTTGCGCCGCACATTGGCCGCGGATCCTGCCAACCGCCAAGCCTATATCGACCTTGCCTTGGCACTGCACGCGGGCGGAAAATCGGACGAGGCAATCAGCACGCTACTTGATTTGTTCAAACTCGACCGTGAGTGGAATGACGGCGCGGCGCGCGCACAACTGTTCCAGATTTTCGACGCGCTGCCCCCCCAAGACCCAATTGTTTTGGCAGGAAGGCGCAGATTGTCGTCGATGAT
>CAXNJD010000220.1:0-3890 GCA_964202545.1 Cypionkella sp. | reverse complement strand
CACCACTCCTCACAAAGGGGCGTAAACCTGACCCTTAAACATCACTGATCCAAGAAGCTCCTCAACTTCCTTGACCTGCTCGGATGCTTCAATTTCCTTAGCGCCTTCGCCTCAATCTGCCTGATCCGCTCGCGCGTCACGGAAAACTGCTGCCCCACCTCTTCCAGCGTGTGGTCGGTGTTCATGCCGATGCCAAAGCGCATCCGCAGCACCCGCTCTTCGCGGGGGGTCAACGATGCCAGCACGCGCGTGGTGGTTTCTTTCAGGTTTTCCTGAATCGCCGAGTCCAGCGGCAAAATCGCGTTTTTATCCTCGATAAAATCGCCAAGCTGGCTGTCTTCTTCATCGCCAATCGGGGTTTCCAAGCTGATAGGCTCTTTGGCGATTTTCATCACCTTACGAACCTTTTCAAGCGGCATTTGCAGCTTTTCGGCCAAGTCCTCTGGCGTGGGTTCGCGCCCAATTTCGTGCAGCATCTGGCGGCCCGTGCGGACCAATTTGTTGATGGTTTCAATCATATGCACGGGGATACGGATGGTGCGGGCCTGATCGGCAATCGACCGCGTGATCGCCTGCCTAATCCACCACGTGGCATAAGTCGAAAACTTATACCCGCGCCGATATTCAAACTTATCAACCGCTTTCATAAGCCCGATATTGCCTTCCTGAATCAAATCCAAGAATTGCAGGCCGCGATTGGTGTATTTTTTCGCAATCGAAATAACCAAACGCAAATTCGCCTCGACCATTTCCTTTTTGGCCTGACGCGCCTCTTTCTCGCCCTTTTGCACTTGGTTCACGATGCGGCGGAATTCGGAAATATCCACGCCGATGTATTGGCCAACAGTGGCCATTTCCACGCGCAACTCTTCGACCTTATCGCGCGAGCGTTCCATCAGCGCCTGCCAGCCGCGCCCTGCCTTGGCGGCCATGCGGTCTACCCATGACGGGTCAAGCTCGTAGCCCTGATATTCGTCAATAAACTCGCGCCGATTGATCCGCGCGGCATCGGCCAATTTCACCATCGATGAATTGATCGACATGATCTTGCGGTTAATGCCATAAAGCTGGTCAATCAACGCTTCGATACGGTTGTTGTGCAGGTGCAGTTCATTGACATAAACCACAATCTCGCTGCGCAGTTTTTGATAGTCTGCCTCGGCCTTTTCGGTAAAGCCGCGGCTGTCAGACAAGGTGGCCGACATGCGCAAATCTTGCATTTGGGCCAGTTTTTCGTAATCGCGGGCAATCGCATCAAGCGTTTCCAAAACTTTCGGCTTTAGCGTGGCTTCCATTGCCGCCAGCGACATCGATGCGCCGTCTTCGTCATCTTCATCATCGTCGCCGCGCATCAAGGGGTTGCCGTCTGCGTCCAGTTCAGGCTCTTCATCGCCCTTGGGGCTGCGGGGGGCACCGTCCAGATCAACACCTTCTAAATCTGCGCCAACCATGCCTTCTTCGCCATCCAGCGATCGGCCAAAGGTCGCCTCAAGGTCGATCACATCGCGCAAAAGAATGTCTTCGTTTAGGAGTTCGTCGCGCCAAATGATAATCGCCTGAAAGGTCAGTGGGCTTTCGCAAAGCCCAGCAATCATCGTATTGCGGCCCGCCTCGATCCGCTTGGCGATGGCAATTTCGCCCTCCCGCGATAGCAGTTCTACGCTGCCCATTTCGCGCAGGTACATGCGTACGGGGTCATCAGTGCGATCAAGCGCCTCGGCGCTGCTGCCCACCACCGCCACATCGCGGTTGCCGCCGCCTGTTTCCACCAGCTCGCCCACAACGGGGGCCTCGCCCTCTTCTACCTCATCATCCTCGACCACGTTGATGCCCATTTCGGACAGCATCGCCATCACATCTTCGATCTGATCGCCCGACACTTGGTCGGGCGGCATCACCTGATTAAGCTGTTCATAGGTGATATAGCCGCGCTCGCGCGCGTCTGCGATCATGCGTTTTACGGCAGCTTGCGAAAGGTCTAGCGTGGCCTCGCCATCATCGGCATCGGTTTTTTGGTCGTCGCTGTCGCTCATGGCCAAGGCGCTCCTACGGGGCTAGGGGTGTCTGCGAAACGAATCGCAGAAAGAAGTAAACGAATCAATAGCGCGAATCACGCTGGGTTAAAGGGCGAATCGCCGTAGAAATGCAGCGAATCAGCGAGATTTCTTCTCCCATGCGCGGGAATCAATCAAGTTTTGCAGATGATTCGACATAGCAGCGCGATCTTCACCCAAATCGCCCGAATCAAGGCGCGGCGGATTATCGGCACGCTGCACCGCAGCGGTCGCCTGCGCGATCCGCCACGTTAGGCCTTCGTCGACAAAACCTTCCATATCGGCCATCGCCTCGGCAATCTCGCGTTTCGCGCCGCGGTGCGCGTCAAGTTTGGCCAGTTCCTCGGCAAGGCACAGCGTGGCAAGTTCGCTGTCACTTCGGTTGCGCACGCATGGTGCAATGCGCACATGGGTGCGTGCAAACAGGGTTGCAAGGGCGGGCGCGGCGGCATTTTGCAGCACATCGTAAATCTGCGCAGCGTCGCTATCTGCATGGGCCAGTAGGACATCGCGCAGAGGCGCGTGATCTGGGCCAATCAGAGAAAGCCGTTCAATCGCGCTTTCAAATTGGCGGATCAGGGCGGGATGGATGACCAATGTTGCTAAAATCACCGCCTCGCGCAGCACTTCGTCCACCGCGCCGGATGATGTGGCCAGCAGCGATGATTTAGTGGCAGGACTGGGTGGCAGTTCGGGGGCCGCGCGTTTGGCCCCGCGCACAAATGGCGTCCATTCGCGCGCTTTAGTGCCAAACAAATCCCGGCGCAGGCGATTAATGTCTTCGCCATAATGGCTGCGGATCGACGTGTCTTGAATGCGGGCAATATGCGCGCGCAGCGATTTTTCCAGAGCGGCTTTGCGCTCGGGGGAATCAAAGCTGCGGCCTTCAATCTCGCGCGCCCATAAAAGGTTCACCATTGGCTTTGCGCCATCCAATGCGGCCTGCATCGCGGCGGGGCCTTGGGCCTTGATCAGATCATCAGGGTCAAGGCCCGCTGGCAGGCTGGCAAAGCGCAGCCCTTTGCCAGCCTGCAACAAAGGCAGCGCCAAATCCACCACGCGCAGTCCCGCGCGGATGCCAGCCGTATCGCCATCCAGCGAAATGATCGGCTCATCATGGATGCGCCACATCAGCGCCAGTTGGTCGGCGGTGACCGCTGTGCCAAGCGGGGCCACAGCGGCGCTAAAGCCCGCCTCAACCAGCGCGATCACGTCCATATAACCTTCGGCGACAATCAGCGGTTTGCCCTTACCCGCCGCCTCGCGCGCGGGGGCAAGGTTGAATAGGTTGCGCCCCTTGTCGAAAATCTCGGTTTCTGGCCCGTTCAGATATTTGGCCCGCGCATTGGGGTCCAAAGATCGCCCCCCCAGTGAAATTGCCCTGCCCCGCCCATCGCGAATGGGGAAAATGATCCGCCCGCGAAAACGGTCATAGGGCGCGCCGCCATCATCGGGTTTCGCGCAAACGCCAGCGGCGATAAGCAGATCATCAGAAAGCCCCTTTGGTTTCAGCGCCGAATACAGCGCAGAACGGCTGTCAGGGGCCCAGCCTATGCCCCAGCGTTCCTGCGCGGCCTCACTTAATCCACGCCGCGCCAAATAGGCGCGGGCAGGTTCGGCGGCAGCGGTGCGCAGTTGCAGGCGCATCCATTTTATGGCCTCTTCCATCACCGAAATCAGTTGGCTGCGCCGATCCGCCACCTGCGCCGCCTGCGGATCGCGGGAGGGCATCTGCATACCCGCGTGGCGCGCCAGCACTTCGACTGCCTCCATAAAGCCCAAATTCTCGGTCTCTTTGATAAAGGTCAGCGCATCGCCCTTGGCGTGGCAGCCAAA
>CAXNJD010000219.1:0-3890 GCA_964202545.1 Cypionkella sp. | reverse complement strand
AGTGATAGCGAAATTCAAACCGCAGAAGTGCTGGGCAAGGCGATGCGCTTTGGCGCGATGTTTGCGGTGCGCGATCCGTCTACAGTCTGCCGCCTAAGTTATGATGCCGCGCAAAAACTGTTGCAGGTGGATTTGAACGCCGAAGGGCGCGGTTTGTTGGGCGAAGTGGCACTGGCGCGGCTGAATTCCTTGGCCGCGTCGATGAAGGCCCAAACGCGTTTTGGGGATATGCGGTGAGGGTTGCGTCTGCCGCTGCCGCGGGCGGCGAAAACGGGTAGTTTTGGTTCATGTCAATTTGGACACGCATTGCTGAAGCGCTTGCAGCCCTTGCCTCTGGCGAGGGATTGGCGGCAGTGTTCGACCGCCTGCGCGCGGCCCCTGCGCCCGAAAGGTCGGTGGGCTTTACCATTGCGATTTTGGCGCTGGCGGCGAAAATGGCCAAAGCCGATGGCACTGTCACGCGCGACGAGGTCAGCGCCTTTCGTGCCATTTTCGCGCTGCCGCCGCAAGAAGAGGCTAATGCCGCGCGTGTTTTTAACCTTGCACGTCAAGATGTTGCAGGGTTTGACACCTATGCTCGTAAGATTGCGGCGCTGTTTAACACCAGTGACGATGCGCTGTGCGCGGATGACCGCAACATTCTGATTGATATTTTAGAGGCGCTGTTTGCTATTGCGATGGCCGACGGGGCCTATCACCCGCGTGAAGATGCGTTTTTGGGCGAGGTCGCGAATATTTTTGGGCTAGATGCCCGCTGCTTTGGGCAGGTGCGCGCGCGCTATGTCGAAGGCGCGCCGCGCGACCCGTTTGATGTGCTGGGCGCCTCTCCTGATGCCACAATAGAAGAGTTGCGCCGCGCGTGGCGCGTGGCGGTCAAGGAAAGCCATCCTGATCGGATGATTGCACGGGGCGTTCCCCCCGAGGCGGTACAGCTGGCCGCGCGCCGCCTGATCGCCATCAATGATGCATGGCGCGATGTTCAGGCGATGCGAGGCGCGGTATGACGCGCAATTTGCGTCTGGCCACCTATAACGTCGAATGGTTTACAGAGCTATTTGACGACAATGGCGCATTTCTGAACGATGATACGCTATCTATAAGATATAACGTAAGTAGGGCGCAGCAGTTCGCAGCCATTGGCTCGGTTTTATCAGCGCTGGATGCGGATGCGGTGATGATTATCGAAGGCCCAGACCAAAGCGAAACGCGATCCGCCGCGCGGGCGCTGGAAAACTTTGCAGCGCATTTTAAGCTGCGCGCGCGCCGGGCGTTGGTGGGATTTACCTCAAACACGCGGCAGGAAATTGTGCTGATCTATGATCCCGATGTGATGTCGGTGCGACATGATCCGATGGGGGATGCGGATAAAACAAGTGCCGCGCCGCGTTTTGACTTTGAATATCTTTATGATCTGAATGGTGATGGAGTGGCTGAAAACATTGGGTTTTCTAAACCTCCGCTAGAGGTTTTGGCCGAAATTTTCGATGGGCCTGATCTTCGCCTGATCGGCGTTCATACCAAATCAAAGGCCCCACGCGCCACGCGCAATAAGGCCGAATTCGTCGCACAATCCATCCAGAACCGCCGTAAACAATTGGCTGAATGTTTTTGGCTACGCGGGCGAGTTGCGCAAATTTTGGTGCAAGGTTTGCCGCTGATCGTGCTTGGCGATTTCAATGATGGGCCAGGATTGGATGAGTATGAACGACAGTTCGGTTATTCCAGCGTCGAGGTGGTGATGGGCGCATCAAACCCTAACCAGGCGCAACTGTTTGACCCGCACGGCGCAAAAATCGCCGCGCCGTGGGGCGATATTGCCCCCACAACTTCGCGCTTTTACTTGCCCGAATTGAAAGGCTATTTCGAGGCGCTTTTGGATTTCATCATGGTCTCGCCCAGTATCGCGGCGGCCGCCCCGACATGGCGCATTTGGCATCCGCTGCATGACGCGGAAATCGCTGCAAATTCCGTTTTGGCGGCAGCATTGTTGACAGCGTCGGATCATTTCCCTGTCAGCATCGACATAAACCTGCCACTTGCGCCGCCCGTGCCTTGACCTAACGCGGCGCGCCTGTAACACACAGGAAAAGGAGCCTGATGTGACCCAACAGCCCAGCACAACGCGCCCATTTTCCGCCGTGGAATGGATGATCGCATGGCGTTATCTGCGCGCCAAGCGGGCCGAAGGCGGCGTATCGGTGATGACGTGGATTTCGCTGATTGGCATCACGCTGGCGGTCTTCGCGTTGATTGCCACGATGGCGGTGCGGGCAGGTTTTCGCGCTGAATTGGTCGATACGATTTTGGGCGCGAATGCGCATGTTTCGGTTTACACTGTGGGCCGCGCTGATGACGCGGGCCACGTGGCAAAGGGTTTTCAAGATTATACTGCCATTGCCGACCAGATCAAAGCTATCGATGGCGTGACACGCGCCGCGCCCTTGGTGAAAGGGCAAGTGATGGTAACTGCGGGGGAGGGGGCGACGGGGGCCGAGGTTTACGGAATTAGCGCTGCCGATATTGCCACCCTGCCGCGTGTGGCGCATGGGCCAGAAGCCGAAGGCGATCTTGCCCGCTTTGATGATGGCATCGCCGTTGGGTCAGGAATCGCACGGCAAATGGGGATTAGCGTGGGCGATCGATTGCGCCTGATCGCGCCCACGGGGGTGAAAACCGCGATGGGCACGTCGCCGCGCGTCAATGCCTATGAGGTGGTCTATATCTTTACCACGGGCGGCTTTGCGATTGATAATTCCCGCATTTATCTGCCGCTGGACGAGGCGCAAAGCTATTTCAACCGCGAAGGTTTCGCCGATGAGATCGAGGTGATGGTGGACAGTCCCGAAGCGGTGGACGATTTTGGCACCGCGCTACTGGCCGCAGGCGGGCAGGGTGCGCTTTTATGGACATGGCGCGATAGTGCGGGCAGTTATCTGCGGGCGCTGACGATTGAAGATAATGTCATGTTTGTCATTATGACCATTCTGGTGCTGATTGCGACACTGAACATTGTGTCAGGGCTGATCATGCTGGTCAAAAACAAGGGCCGCGATATTGGCATTTTGCGCACGATGGGGCTGACCGAAGGGTCGGTTTTGCGCATCTTTTTCCTGTGTGGGGCATTTACGGGCGTAATTGGCACGATTGCGGGGGTGGTGATGGGATGCCTCTTCGCGGCCTATATCGATCAGATCATGGCTTTTGTGAACCTGATTTCCGGCGGCGATGTGTGGGATCCGTCTATTCGCGGCATTTATGCGCTGCCTGCGAAATTGCAGGCAGGGGATGTGGCCTCTGCCGTGGCGCTGTCGCTGGGATTGTCGTTTATTGTCACTATATTCCCTGCGCGGCGTGCGGCGCGGATGAACCCTGTCGAGGCGCTGCGCTATGAGTGAACCCGTTCTAGAACTGCGCGGTGTGACCAAGGCCTATAAGCGCGGGACGCCTTCGGAAGTGGTCGTGTTGCAAGGCGTTGATTTAACCCTTGCGCGCGGCGAGGTGGTGGCGCTGGTGGCCCCATCGGGGGCGGGCAAGTCAACATTGCTTCATATCGCGGGGCTTTTGGATACGCCCGATGCGGGTCAGGTCGCCCTAGCGGGGCGCGATATGGGCGGGCTGGGGGATAGCGCACGCACGCTGGCGCGGCGGCAGGACTTGGGATTCATTTATCAATTCCACCATCTGCTGCCCGAATTTTCCGCGCTGGAAAACATTATCATTCCGCAGCTGGCAGCGGGTGTTTCGGCGGCGGTGGCCAAAACCCGCGCGACGGATTTGCTGGCCCGCGTTGGGGTGGCTGCGCGCGCTGATCACCGCCCTGCCGCGCTGTCGGGGGGCGAGCAGCAACGCGTTGCCTTTTGCCGCGCGCTGGCCAATGGCCCGCGCCTGTT
>CAXNJD010000218.1:0-3895 GCA_964202545.1 Cypionkella sp. | reverse complement strand
TCCTGCCCCTGCACAGGCCGACATTATGGCTGACAAAGAAGCGTTGGATTTGGTGCGCTCGTATTACTCAATCCCCGAAGCCCAACGTCGCCGTCTGTTCGACCTGGCGCGCGTGCTGTCCGAAGCCGCATAAAGTCGCTTAATGCTTGACCAAATTGCCCCTGCCTCGTATGCGAGCAGGGGTATTTTTTTGGGGTATGCCATGCTGTCACAGTCCGCGCGCGATGACATTTTTATAACCGCTCATGCCTTGGCCGATGCTGCGCGCGTGGCGACTTTGCAGTATTTTCGCAGCGAAGGATTGGCGGCTGACAATAAAGAAATCGGGCGATTTGACCCTGTTACTGTAGCAGACCGCCTTTCAGAACAACGTATGCGCGAGATACTCGCGATCCGCCGCCCAGACGACGCGATTTTGGGCGAAGAGTTTGGGCCAACGGCGGGAACGTCGGGCTTAACTTGGGTACTTGACCCCATTGACGGTACACGCAGTTACCTTGCGGGCGCGCCCACATGGGGCGTACTGATTTCCGTGCGCGATGCGGATGGGCCGATTTACGGCATCATCGACCAACCCTTTATTAGTGAGCGGTTTGAAGGTGGCTTAGGGCGCGCCACAACAAACGGGCCCCTAGGTGTGCGCGCGTTAAAGACGCGCCCACCACGCGCCCTGACCGAGGCGATCTTGTTGTCCACCTTTCCCGAAGTTGGAACGCAGGCCGAAGGCGACGCGTTTCGCCGCGTGGCAGCCCAAGCGAAATTGACCCGCTATGGCACAGATTGCTATGCCTATGCCCTTATCGCAGCGGGCCAGATTGATCTGGTGATCGAGGCAGGCCTGCAGCCCTACGACGTGCAAGCGCCTATTGCAGTGATCACAGCGGCAGGCGGCGTGGTGACCAACTGGCAAGGCGGCCCTGCACATGACGGCGGGCAGATACTCGCAGCCGCCAATACCGCTGTTCACGCGCAGGCGATGGCTCTGCTGAACGGATAAGGGGGGCTGCCCTTTTGCCAGTGGCGCGGGGCGTCAATGGCTTGCCACTGGGGTATTTTGCCAATGTGAAAGGGCTTTCGGGCGGGAATAGTTTTGTTATGCTGTTCGCGCACCTGAGTCCTTTGCCCGCTTCTGTCAGGTGTGTGCCATCCTCCGAACGGGCAAGGCGGGGGCGATATGCAGGAAATTCTGATCAAAGGCGCGGATGTGGTTGTAACCATGGACGGCACGCGGCGCGAGATTGCGCGCGGCGATGTCCTGATCCGCGGCGGGGTGATTGCGGGTGTGGGGCAAGGGCTTTCCACGGCGGGCAAGGTGATTTCGGCCCGCGGTTGTGTTGTCACTCCAGGCCTTGTAAACACGCACCACCATCTTTACCAAACCTTAACCCGCGCCGTGCCTGCGGGCCAAGACGCGCTGCTGTTTGGTTGGCTGAAAACGCTTTATCCCATATGGGCGCGCTTTGGGCCAGAAGAGATGTTTATTTCGGCCCAAGCGGGCCTTGCGGAACTGGCGCTGTCGGGTTGCACGCTGACATCAGATCATTTGTACCTGTTTCCCAATGGCGCGCGGCTAGATGATACCATCGCGGCGGCGGAAGAGGTGGGCCTGCGTTTTCACCCCACACGCGGAGCCATGAGCATTGGGACAAGTGCAGGCGGTCTGCCCCCCGATAGTTTGGTCGAAAACGAGGGTGCGATTCTGAACGATTGCATCCGCGTGATTGACGCCTTTCATGACGATGCCGATGGCGCGATGGTGCGGGTGGGGATTGCGCCATGTTCGCCATTTTCCGTCTCGCGCGATTTGATGCGCGATGCGGCGCTGCTGGCACGTGATAAGGGTGTGATGCTGCATACCCATTTGGCGGAAAATGACGAGGATATCGCCTATTCCTTGGCGCAGTTTGGCTGCCGCCCTGGCCAATATGCCGAAGATCTGGGCTGGACAGGCCCAGATGAATGGCACGCGCATTGCGTGAAATTGGACGAAGGCGAGATTGACCTATTTGCGCGCACTGGGACTGGTGTGGCCCATTGTCCCTGTTCCAACTGCCGCCTTGGTTCGGGCGTGGCCCCCGTGCGCGCGATGCGCAATGCTGGGGTAAAGGTTGGCCTTGGCGTGGACGGATCGGCCAGCAATGACGCAGGCAATCTGATTGCCGAGGCGCGCCAAGCGCTGCTCCTTCAACGCGTCACGTTGGGGGCCGATGCCTTTTCGGCCCGCGCTGCGCTGGAACTGGCCACGATTGGCGGCGCGCAAGTGCTGGGGCGCAGCGATTGCGGATCGATCGAGGTGGGTAAGCGCGCCGATATTGCAATTTGGGATGGGTCGGGTATCGAGGCGGCAGGCGCATGGGAAGCGGTCGCGGCGCTGATCCTGTGTGGCCCCACCCGCGTGCGCGATCTGATCGTGGAAGGGCGGCGCGTGGTGGCGGGTGGGCAGATGGTCACCATTGATTTGCCCCGCGTAATTGAAAGGCAAAACCAACTCGCGTCGCGGTTGATAGGCTAGACAGACCCGCGCAGTTTGGATATTCAGGTCGCATGACAAACCACAGCGCCCCTATTTTCCGCCTGCGCCGACGCCAGCTTCGCTGACGCCTTGTCTTGCGCGCCTAACGCGCGCCCTTTCCCCGTTGACCAATCCCTGCGTCTTGGCTAGGCCTAGGCTTTCTTTGCGAAAGATACCGCTATGATCACCCCCGTCTTGCCCACCTATAACCGTGCCCCGCTAGAGTTCGTCTCGGGCGCAGGCTCTTGGCTGACGACGGTGGACGGGGCGCAATATCTAGACCTTGGCGCGGGCATTGCGGTGAATGCGCTGGGTCATGCGCACCCCGCGCTGGTGACGGCGCTATCAGCGCAAGCGGGGCAGCTTTGGCACGTCTCCAACCTGTACCGCATCCCGCAGCAAGAACAGCTTGCGCAAATGCTGGTCGATCAAACCTTTGCCGATACGGTGTTCTTTACCAATTCGGGAACCGAGGCGGCGGAACTGGCCATCAAAATGGCGCGCAAATACCACTATGACAAAGGCGCGTCTGACCGCATCCAAATCATCTCCTTTGAAGGCGCGTTTCATGGCCGCTCGACAGGGGCCATTGCTGCCGCTGGGTCAGAGAAAATGACCAAAGGTTTCGGCCCCTTAATGCCCGGCTTTACCCAAATCAAATGGGCCGATCATGACGCCATTCGGGCTGCCATCACCGATCAAACTTGCGCCGTGATGGTTGAACCTGTGCAGGGCGAAGGAGGTATTCGCAGTGTTCCCGATCAATGCCTAAAAGGCTTGCGCGATATCTGCGATGCAACGGGCACTTTACTGATATTTGACGAGGTGCAATGCGGCATGGGCCGCACGGGCCGCTTGTTTGCGCATGAATGGGCGGGGATCACCCCCGATATTATGATGGTAGCAAAGGGTATTGGCGGCGGTTTCCCCCTTGGCGCAGTTCTTGCCACCGAAAACGCCGCCAGCGGCATGACGGCTGGCACCCATGGATCAACCTATGGCGGCAACCCCTTGGGCTGCGCCGTGGGGGCTGCGGTGCTGGGCATTGTCGGGCAAGACAGCTTTCTGGCGGAAGTTGCCCGCAAAGGCGCGCTGTTTGCCCAAGGGCTGGAAAGCCTATGCGCGCGCCACCCCAAGGTGTTCGGATCCGTGCGCGGCCAAGGTCTGATCTTGGGCTTAAAATGCGTGGCCTTAAACACCGATGTGGTCAAAGCGGCCTATGCCCAAAACCTGCTGACCGTGCCCGCAGCTGACAATGTCTTGCGCCTGCTGCCTGCGCTGAACATCGAAGATGACGATATAGTCGAGGCATTGGCCCGCCTAGACCGCGCCGCCACCGCACTCGAAAACGCATGACCCTGCGCTTCTCTTTTTCATAAATAT
>CAXNJD010000217.1:0-3909 GCA_964202545.1 Cypionkella sp. | reverse complement strand
AAGATTCCAAGTGCTGCGACTTGGACTTGCGAACCACAGGCGAGCGCGGCTTGCGGATCAGCTGTTGAATAGTTGGCATTCAAGTTCCTCGTTTTGCCCCATACAGGGGCTGTCAATACTCGCACCCAAGCGGGGTGCTCCTCTTCTCGACGTCTTCTTGTGCGAATCACAAAAAGATAAGACCGCATTCAACCCTATGCAGGGCCGATACGGTGGAATTCCAGAGGATCGGGGCGAAAATCACCCGGATCGTGACCACATCAAGCGTTTAATTCCCAGTGCCACCCAATAAAGACTGGCTTGGATGTCGCGGCTGATAGTTGGGATTGGGCCAGTTGTCAACACTTGGCCACGGGGCAGACTAAGTGCGTGGCGGGAAATTCTGGACCTGTGGCCAGTAGCGCGCGACCATTGCAGCAACCAAGGCGGTGAACAATGCCCCGAGCATGGCATCCGACACAAAATGCCCCCCCGTTAGAATGCGGTGGACAAAGACGTAGGTGAAAACAAAGACCAGAATCGCATACATACCTTGCTGCCAGCGCAGGTTTAGGCGGTTTTGATGATGCTGGATCAGAACGATGCAGGCCAAACAAAACATCGTTGTGCCCGAAACCTCGCCCGACACAAAGCTGCAATCAAAATCGCACTGCCCGCTGAGTTGCCCAATAGGGGAATAAAACTTATCCCCACCAAAGCTTAGAATATCGATCGGGCGGGCCCGCTGAGAAAAGCCTTTCAGCAGCACATTCACCAAAATGCCGGGCCCCAGCAAAAAACCCCACAGAATCACATTCCATTCGCGGATCGGCAAAAGCCGCTGCGGCCATCCATAGTGATGCGCGAGGGAAAGGGCGATAACTGCCACAATAACCATCAGCAGGGAAAGGTTCCAAAATGCCATGCGCAATCCGCTGATCAGCGGGCTACTGCGCAGCACAAATTCGCCGTCCACGAAATACAGCTTGGCCAGATCTAAATCCAGTTGGGGAAAGCGTGTAAAGATCACGATCACCAGCATCGACGCCGCGATCAAGACAGGAATAGTAAGGGAATGGGTCAACCAGCGCATGTTATTCCACATTGGGGGAGGCTTGCACCGCAGCGCCGCGCGCAGAATGCCAAAGCGTGTAAATCCCCGAAACCACAACCATGCCAGCGCCGATCAGCGCCGCCATATCGGGCAGGCTATCAAAGAACAGCCAGCCAAACAACAGGGCCCAGACCAGCGCTGTATACCGAAACGGCGCGATCACGGCGATATCGCCCACGCGCATCATGCTGACCACCGTGATATACCCCACCACTAGGGCAGCGGTCGCTGCCGCAATTTGCAGCCCCGCCAAAAGTGTCACGGGCGCGCTGCCTTGCAGCAGCATCCCCACAGCGCCCAAACCTGTCACCGCCAACGCAGCCCAAATCGCCACAGTCGTTGCAGGCAAATCGCGCGCCACATGCCGCGTCGACAAATCACGCACCACAACGCAGGCAACCGAAACCAGCCCCAACACCGACCAGCGGTCAAACCCCGCCATTCCAGGTTTGATAATCAGCATCACGCCAGCAAAGCCAAACGCAATGGCCAGCCACACGGCAAGGCTGATCTTTTCACGGTACAGCAGCGCCGCCGCAAGCGTCACGGCCAGCGGCAGGGCCTGCATAATCGCTGACAACGTGGCCAGCGGCATATGCACAAGCGCAGTTAGAAAGGTCACTGTCGCCAAAATCTCGGCCCCTGTGCGCAGGGGCAGCACCTGCAAATCTGGCCCCTTTGGCCACAGATGCAAATGCCCCTCGCGGAAATAGGCAATGACCAGCAGCGCCGCGCTGGCCCCTAGACCGCGCAGGAATATGGCTTGGAACAACGGCATTTCCTGGCTAACCGCTTTCATAAAGCTGTCGTTCACCACAAAGGCCAACATGGCGATGCACATCAACATAACACCGCGCATATTGTTCGACATTGGGGTATTCCACCTTTAGGCGGCATCAAACCTAGCGCGGGCATGGGCGATTTCGCCCTGCTTTAGCGTGGCCCAATCCACCAGTTGCACAATGTGATGCATTAGGCTTTCGCCAAGTGGGGTCAAGCTGTATTCGACGCTTGGCGGTTTGGTATCAAACACTTGGCGGTTAATCAGCCCATCGCGTTCCAGATCGCGCAAGGATTGGGTTAGCATCCGTTTAGACACATCGGGCATGCCCCGTGCCAGCGCGTTGAACCGCTTTGGCCCGTCTTGCAGCAAAAGCAGGACCAACACCGTCCATTTCGCGGAAACATGGTTTAGAATGCTGCGTACAGGACAATTTGCGAGATCAAAGCCACTCTCGGCAAATTCAGCAAGTTTAGCTTCAGGCAGATCGCGCATGTGGTTCCTTTGGTGTTACCTACGCACAAAATTCTGCCTCCTTTTCATCCGCTTTACAAGTTCCTAAATGAGACCTGTCTTAATTCCGAGACCGATTGAGGAGCCCATCATGAAGAAACTTGCCCTTGCCACCCTGCCCTTGCTGCTAAGCGCGACCTTTGCCATTGCTCAAACGCCAAAAGAAATCGTGCTGGAAGGGTTGAATGCCGTCTTTATCGAACCAAACCCCGAGCGCGTTAAAGAACTATTCTCGCCAGATTATATCCAGCACAACCCGATGTTCCCCAACGGCAACGAAACGGTGATCGGGTTTGCCACCAACCCACCCCCAGATTTTTCCTATGAAATCGGCAATGTGATCGCTGATGGTAATTTGGTGGCCGTCCACTTCCGCGTGACAGGCTTTGGGCCAAAACCGATGATCGGAGTGGATATTTTGCGCGTGGAAGATGGCCTGATTGTCGAACATTGGGACGTTCTGCAAGAAGAAATCACCGAAACAGTCAGCGGTAACCCCATGTTCACGCCCGCCATTCAGTAAGTTTTGGCTGCATGAATAAAAAAGGCCCCGTGGTTTCCCACGGGGCCTTTGTTGTTTTTGTCAGATCGCTTAGCTTTGCTCGCCGTCAAAAGCATCTGCTGCCACTGGCGCGGCAAGTGCTGCGGCAGCTTCTGCATCGCTGCGGCGCGCGTCGATGACAATCGTATCGCGGTCGGATGCGATTTTCTTGACATTGCGTGTCGCCCCGCCCGTGCCCGCTGGAATGAGGCGGCCCACGATGACGTTTTCTTTCAGGCCGACCAGCTTATCGCGTTTGCCCTGAACCGAAGCTTCGGTCAGAACGCGGGTCGTTTCTTGGAACGATGCCGCCGAAATAAAGCTGCGGGTTTGCAAGCTGGCCTTGGTGATCCCAAGCAGGATCGGTTCGGCCACCGCAGGGCGCATCCCGTGGACATGCGCCTTGTGGTTGGCTTCGTCCAGCTCGTGCTTGTCGACATTTTCGCCTTTCAGCAAAGTTGTCTCGCCGCTGTCCAAAATCTCGAACTTTTGCAGCATCTGGCGCACGATCACTTCGATATGCTTGTCGTTGATCTTCACGCCTTGCAAACGATACACGTCCTGCACTTCGTCAATCATATAATTGGCCAAAGCTTCGACGCCCAAGATGCGCAAGATGTCATGCGGCGCGGGGTTGCCGTCCATGATGTAATCGCCCTTTTGGACAAAATCGCCTTCCTGAACAGGAATGTGCTTGCCCTTGGGAATCATGTATTCAACCGCTTGCAGCGTATCATCCACGGGTTCAACCGTGATGCGGCGCTTGTTCTTATAGTCTTTGCCAAAGCGCACGTAGCCATCCATTTCGGCGATGATTGCGTGATCTTTTGGACGGCGGGCTTCGAACAATTCGGCCACGCGGGGCAGACCCCCCGTGATGTCTTTGGTCTTCGCACCTTCGCGTGGAATACGGGCCACAACATCGCCTGGGCGCAGGTCTTGGCCTTCTTCCACCGACAGAATCGCATCCACCGACATTGG
>CAXNJD010000216.1:0-3917 GCA_964202545.1 Cypionkella sp. | reverse complement strand
AGGACAGCACCCGCCCGCCGCAGATCGCGTATTACTTCGAATTGACCAATAATCTTGCCCCATGCAAAGGGTAAAGATACGGCCACCACAGCAACCGCCGCCCAGATCAGCCAACGGCGCACGGGCGGGGTGGGCACTGGGCACGCTGCGTATCGCGCACCGCATTTGGCAAGTTTACTGGGTTCATCTGGGCGTGTTCTTCCTGACCCTTGTCCTGATGCTGATCCTAAACATGACTTATATTTTTCCGCGTGATGAGGTCAACGCGCTGAACCTTGAGCCCTTTTTGAACAACACTGGGCCAAATCTGATCGGGCTTTTGACCTTGACCTATGTGCCGAACTACTTTGACATTCTGCCTATGTATCTGGTGATCCTTGCCTTGATCCCAGTGATGATCGCGCTGGCAGCACTGGATGTGCGCTTGGCGATTTTGGCCAGCGTCGGCCTGTGGGTGGCGGCTACGGCGGGGCTGAACCTACCAGCCGAGTTTTGGTTCGTGAAACCCTCCAGCCGTGAATGGTTTTTTAACCCTTTTGCTTGGCAACTCGTGTTTTTCACTGGATTTGCGCTTATGGCTGGGTGGCTGCCCAGCCCGCCCGTGCGCCGTTGGCTGATCTGGGCGGCGGTTGCTGTGGTTGCCGTATCTTTACCCTTTGCATGGGGCAAGATTATTGGTCAATTCGAAGTAATACGCGATCTGCGGCGGGCGGGTGCTGTCCTGATCGACAAATCCGACTTTGGCATATTGCGCTATGTCCACTTTTTGGCGCTGGCCTATCTTACTTGGGTCGCCGTTGGGCCAGAGGGCAAGTATCTGCGTCAAAGTGGTTTGGCTGGAAAGGCGATTGCGCTGGTTGCGCGCGTCGGGCAGCAGTCGCTGGCGGTCTTTGCCGCGTCGATGGTTTTGGCGCGGGTTCTGGGTGCCTTTTTGGATCTGGCGGGTAACGGGCGGATTGCGGCGCTGGCCGTCAATTTGGTCGGATTTGGCCTAATCATTGGTGTGGCTAAGCTGGCCGCCTTCTTCAAGAAAGAGCCTTGGAAAACTGCTCCTGCGCCTGCTCCCGTGCCACGCGCCCTAAACCTAAGCGAGGCCCGCAGATGACAGACCTATCGCGCCGCACAATCCTGTCGCTGGTGGGGGGTCTTGCTGCCCTTGGCCTCGCTCCAGCATGGGCCGAAAACGCACCTGAACGCGCGGGCATGGATTTGGGCCCAGCCACACCTTTCAATCCCGACATGATCGCAGCCCGTGCCCGCGCGCTGGCAGCCGCCCCTTACGCTGCCCCGCCAATCGTTTCGCAAGGCTGGCTTGACCTGTCTTATGACGCGTTTCGCGGCATCTGGTTTGACACCCGCCACACGCTGTTTCGCGGTAAACCTAGCGCCGTGCAGGCCGAGTTCTTTGTGGCTGGTCTGTATTTCCAGCACAAGATCGGGCTGAACGCTGTTGAAAAAGGCCAATCGCGTCCAATCACTTTTGGCCTTCGCACCTTTGATACCACCGACAAGTTTCCAGCCCTGCCCGAAGAAGGCACTGGCTTTGCTGGTTTCCGCCTTTTGGGCGAGTTAGAGGCCGAAGGCCGATTTCAGGAATATGCTGTTTTTCAGGGTGCCAGCTATTTTCGGGCCATCGCGCGGGGGCAGGCTTACGGCCTGTCTGCGCGCGGTCTTGCCCTTAACACGGCAGGCGACGGGGCAGAGGAGTTTCCTGTGTTCCGCGACTTTTGGATCGAGGCGGCAGAACCGAACGCATCCTTTGCCCTTGTACACGCGCTTTTGGACAGCCCGTCTGTTGCGGGTGCTTATTCGTTCAAGATCACCAAGGGCGATACGACTGAAATCGAAGTGTCATCACGCCTGTTTCCGCGTGTTGATCTGGTCACGGCGGGAATAGCCCCTGGCACGTCGATGTTTTTGTTCAATGACATCAACCGCACTAGCTTTGACGACTTTCGCGAAGCGGTGCATGACAGCGACGGCCTCTTGATGCTGAACGGCGCGGGTGAGGCTTTGTGGCGGCCGCTGACGAACCCGCGCGCGGTTGAGGTCAGCGCCTTTGGCGACCGTGGCCCGCGCGGCTTTGGCCTGATGCAGCGAACACGCCAACCTGCCGACTATAACGACCTTGTCGCCCATTACGAACGCCGCCCCTCTCTTTGGGTCGAACCAATCGGTGACTGGGGTCAGGGTTCGGTAATGTTGGTGGAAATACCAACCGATAAGGAAATCAATGATAACATTGTGGCCTTCTGGCGCCCCGCCGAACCGCTGAAGGCAGGGCAGGAGCATCGATTTGACTACCGCCTGCATTGGTGCGCCATTTCGCCCGCCGAAGGGGGCGTGGCACAGGTCACTGCCACACGCACAGGCGCGCGCGTGTTTGAGGCGGGCCGCATTTTTGCAATCGACTACGCCCGGCATCCCGCACTCGGTACTGACCCCGCCCAGATCGAGGCGCGGGTTTCCACAAGCGCTGGCGAAATCGCGTCCCAGTTGGTGCAGATCAATCCTGCGACGGGTGGTATGCGGCTGGATTTCACATTGAAGGGTGACGTGTCAGTAGCCGAACTTAGGGCCGAGTTGTGGCGCGGCGGTCAGCGTGTGGCCGAGGTCTGGGTAAACCGCTGGGTGGCGACATGACCATTTTGCAGCGCAAGCCACTGGTTGAAGCAGAAAATTCGTCAACGCTTGCGATGCCTGACCAAAACCTGAATGCGCCGTTCCACGATCTGGACGCACCAGGCATCTGGACGGATGGCGCAACGCTTGGTCTTCGGGCGCTGGCACTTTCGGTGCCGCTGGCAGTGACGCTAGGGTTGGGATGGCTGTCGCTGGGCTGGTTTGCTGTGGATGGTCGCGTGACGCTTGCCGAATGTGTGTTGATCGGCATGACGGTCTTCGCTGGATTCTGGATGATCCTGTCGGTTGCGACGGCGGCGTTAGGGCTTTTCTGGACGCCAAAGCCGCAGATCCGGCCCCCACACGGCTTGAAAATTGCGATCCTGCTGCCGATGTATGGAGAGCCTGCCCAAGCTACGATTTGCAACGCTGTGGCCTTGCTAGCCGACCTTGTCGGCAGCGACAGACATGGCTTTTCGCTGCATATCCTGTCCGATACCCGCGACCCCGCCCGCGTGCTGTTGGAAGAGGCCACCGCAGCGGCAGTGCGCAGGGCGCACCCAGCTTTGCCAATTTACTACCGACGCCGCGCGCAGAATCTTGATTTCAAGTCTGGCAACATCCGCGACTGGGTGCAAAACTACGGCAACGACTATGACGCGATGCTGATCCTTGATGCCGACAGTATCATGGGGCCAAAGACTGTGATGAAAATGGCCGACGCGCTGGCCATTGAACCTGGTCTTGGCCTTTTGCAAACCGTTCCGCGCGTTCTGCCCGGCCGAACTCTTTGGCAGAATATGCAAAGCTTCGCCTCCGAGGTTTACGGCACCAATATGGGCCAAGGCTTTGCGATGTGGACTGGGGCGGAAGGCAATTTCTTGGGCCATAACGCCCTTATAAGGGTTCGCGCCTTTGCGAGCTGTGCTGGTTTACCTCACCTGCCGGGCCGCGCCCCACGCGGGGGCGTCATCCTAAGCCATGATTTTGTGGAGGCCGCCCTTTTGCGCCGTGCAGGTTGGGGCGTTCAGATGATGGCTGGGGCCGAAGACAGCTTTGAAGACACGCCTGAAACCCTGCTTGGCTATTTGCGTCGTGACCGGCGCTGGTGTCAGGGCAATATGCAGCATCTGCGACTGATCCTTATGCCCGGTCTGCATCCGCTGTCGCGGTTTCATCTGTTGCAGGGGGCAATGGCCTATCTGGCTTCGGTTTGGTGGCTGATATTGCTTCTACTTTGGTCTTTGCCCAGTCAGGGCGGAACGATACCCGATGTCTTTGCCGCTAACCCCTAT
>CAXNJD010000215.1:0-3927 GCA_964202545.1 Cypionkella sp. | reverse complement strand
CTGATAATGTTATCTCTTTCACATCTTATTGCGGTGGGGTTCCGAAAATTCCCAACCCGTTTCGGTACAAGTTTTCTTGGGCACCTTTGGGGGTTTTAAAGGCGCTGCGTTCGCCCTCGCGATCTTTGCGCGATTTTGCCGAACTTAAGGTCGCGCGCCCATGGGATGCGATCACCCCCTATGAGGCCCCCCTGCCAATCCCCGAATCCTTCGAGGTGTACCCCAACCGCGACAGTTACCCCTTTATTGCCGATTACCGTTTTGACCCAGCATGGAAACTGCGCGATTTTGTGCGCGGCACTATTCGCCTGAACGGCTGGGCACAGGCATGGGGCCCCGTGTTCCGCGAAATTGAAACCCTAGATGGGCCAACTGGCGATGCGCGCCTTGCCGAAATGGCGACAGAATTTCTAGCTGCCAATTCCTATGCGCCGGGCGAGCCTGACCGCGTGGTGCTGTTTGTATCGCTGAAGGCCGAGAGGGAGGGCCGCAGCGTGTATCACGAAACTTGGGCGCTGGATGCTTGGGGTGATGCGCGCGGATCGGCGATGGCGCGGCTTGTGTCGATGCCTGTGTCCTTTGCCGTCACCTCTGCCCTGAACGGCGAGATTGCGGCAGGCGTTCACGCCGCCCCCCACGAGCCTAAACTTTTGGCAAATTGGCTGAACCAAGTGAAAACTCTTGCGCAATATATGGCGCGGGTGGATCATCTGGCATAAGTGTATGGTGACAGTAGGATAGGGGCAAAATGAGCGGTCAATCCCCCCAAAGCACCGGCGGGCTATCTGCGCGCTTTGGCATGTGGCGCGCGCGGCGCGCACCCGCCGTGGCAAAGGGATTTGTAAGCCAGCCAGAGCCGCGCAGCATAGGCCTTTATGCGCGCGGAAATCAGCTGCTTGCGGGCCATTTCTTTGTGGCAGGCCAGTTGGTCACCGCGCCAAACACTTCTATTTGGGACATTCCCATGCCGCGCGCCACGGGTGCCTTTACACTACCAGACGATAGAACAGGCTTTGCATGGCTGGATGATCTGGCCGCCGTTGCTGATGCCCCCGCGCGCAAAGTGGCGCAAGATTGGACGTTTGAATGGATCAAACGCTTTGGCGCAGGGCGGGGCGATGGCTGGAGCGCGGATTTAACAGGCCGCCGCCTGATCCGCTGGGTCAATCACGCGCCGTTCTTGCTGACAGGCCGCAAAGGTGCCGATAGCGCGCGGTTCTTTGCCGAAGCGTCGGCGCAAGTGTATTATCTGTCGCGCCAGTGGCCCAAAACGCCGCCCGGAATTGCGCGAATCGAGGCGCTGACAGGACTGATATATGCAGGGCTTTCCTTGGATGGATTGGCCGAATTCGTGCCAGCCGCCGAAACTGCGCTAGCCAAAGAATGCGACAAGGGTATTGCCGCAGATGGTGGCATTGCCACCCGCAGTCCCGAAGAATTGCTAGAGGTTTTCACCCTGCTGACATGGGCCGAACATGCGATGGCCAATGTGGGTCGCCCCCCCCCGCGCGCGCTAAGCGCCGCGATTGAACGTATTGCACCCTGCCTGCGGATGCTGCGCCACGCCGATGGCGGGCTGGCGCGATTTCATGGCGGTGGGCGCGGGGTAGAAGGACGGCTGGATCAATCACTTGCGGCGGCTGGGATTAAGGCGGCAGGCTTTACTGGCCCAACTTTGGGCATGGGTTTTGCACGGCTTTCGGCAGGGCGCACTTCGGTGATTATCGATGTCGCTGCGCCGCCCAAGGGAGATGCAGGCGGAAATGGTCACGCCTCGACAGCGGCGTTCGAACTGACCTCGGGGCGCCGCCCGTTGATTGTCTCTTGCGGATCAGGTCGCCCTTTTGGCGCAGATTGGTGGCGGGCGGGTCGTGCTACCGCGTCGCATTCGGCCCTATCTGTCGAAGGGTCGTCTTCTTCGCGGATGATGGGCGCGCGCGGCCACGAGGCTGGAGATAGCTTTGGCGATGGCGCGAAGGTGCGCGATTTTAAACAGGCAGCGCTGGCCGATGGATTGCACCTAAGCCTGACGCAGGACGGCTGGTCAAAATCGCACGGGTTGGCGCATACGCGGGAAGTGTGGCTGACACCAGACGGGCGCAAATTAGCGGGGCTGGATCGTATGGCAGCCCTGCTTGAACCCGAAAAAAAGCGACTAGCCAAGGTGTTGTCTGACCATTGGGTTGAAGGGATTGGCATTACATTGCGCTTTCATCTTCACCCCGATGTGAATGCTACGCTAGATATGGGCGGCAAGGCTGTGTCATTAGCGCTGAAAAGCGGTGAGATTTGGGTCTTTCGCCATGATGCTCGCGCCACGTTAACGCTCGAGCCTTCGATCTATCTGGAAAAGACCCGCCTGCGCCCGCGCCAGACGCAACAAATCGTGCTGACTTGCCGCGCCCGCGAAGAAGACACGCGTATCGGCTGGACGTTGGCGAAGGCAAAGGATACTCCGCTGGGCATCCGCGATGTAGAGCGGGATGAATTGTCAGTGCCGATGTAAACGACGCCGATGTTAAACGACAAGGAGGCTGCCGCCATGCCAAATTTAGTACCAATCGGGCGCGCGTTGATTTCTGTATCCGACAAGACAGGCATTTTGGAACTGGCGCGCGCACTTGTCGGGCAAGGGGTGGAATTGATTTCTACAGGTGGCACCGCAGGAATGCTGCGCAGTGCTGGCCTGACTGTGCGCGATGTGGCAGATGTAACTGGCTTTCCCGAAATGATGGATGGGCGGGTGAAAACCCTGCATCCGAATGTGCATGGCGGGCTGCTGGCGCTGCGTGATGATGACGAACACCTGCTTGCTATGGCCGCGCATGGCATCGAGCCGATTGATCTGCTAATCGTCAATCTTTATCCGTTTGAGGCGACTGTGGCGCGCGGGGCCGATCACGCGACCTGCATCGAGAATATCGACATCGGCGGGCCTGCTATGATTCGTGCGGCGGCAAAGAATCACCGATTTGTCACTGTGGTCACTGACCCTGCCGATTATGGGATGCTGCTGGATCAAATGCGCGCGCAAGATGGCGCGACGGCGCTAGCCTTTCGGCAAAAGCTGGCGCTGGCGGCTTATGCCCGCACGGCGGCCTATGATGCGGCTGTTTCCGGTTGGATGGCGGGGCAGCTTGAGGCGCCCTTTGCGCCTCACCGTACCTTTGGCGGCAAGCTGGCGCAAAAGCTGCGCTATGGCGAAAACCCCCATCAAAAGGCGGCGTTTTACGCCGATGGGTCAGGGCGCGCTGGTGTGGCGACAGCCCAACAGTGGCAGGGCAAAGAGCTGTCCTATAACAACATTAACGACACCGATGCCGCCTTTGAGTTGGTCGCCGAATTTGCAGGCGCGGGGCCTGCCTGCGCCATTATCAAACATGCCAACCCCTGCGGCGTGGGCACGGCGGGCAGCCTAAGGGAGGCGTATCTGCGGGCTTATAACTGCGATCAAACCAGCGCCTTTGGCGGGATAGTCGCGCTGAATCAAGAGCTTGATGCAGAGACCGCCGAAGAGATCGTTAAGATTTTTACCGAAGTGGTGATCGCGCCTTCCGCGTCAGATTCCGCGCGCGCGATTTTCGCGGCTAAGAAAAACCTGCGTCTTTTGACCACGGGCGCGCTGCCAGATCCGCGCGCGGGCGGTATGGCTTATCGACAAGTGGCGGGCGGGTTTCTGCTGCAAGATCGGGACAATGGACATGTTACTGCGGCTAATCTGAAAGTCGTTACCAAACGCACGCCGACTGCCGCCGAGGTGGCCGACCTGCTGTTCGCATGGAACGTGGCCAAACATGTTAAATCGAACGCGATTATCTATGTCAAAGACGGGGCCACAGTGGGCATTGGCGCGGGGCAAATGAGCCGTATCGACAGCACCCGCATTGCCGCGCGCAAAGCGCAGGATATGGCAGACGCGTTGGGCTT
>CAXNJD010000214.1:0-3945 GCA_964202545.1 Cypionkella sp. | reverse complement strand
TTGGCCTAAAGGTCGATATGGTGATTGTTAATGACGACATCGCCCTGCCCAACCTGCCGCAATCGCGCGGTTTAGCGGGCACGCTGTTTGTTCACAAGGTTGCAGGCTATTTGGCCGAAATGGGGGCAGATTTGGCAAGCGTCACCGCTGCTGCGCAGAACGTGATTGCGGGCACCAAATCTATCGGCATGTCGCTGGACACCTGCACCGTGCCCGGATCCGCCAAAGAAAACCGCATTCCCCAAGGCAAGGCCGAACTTGGCCTTGGCATTCACGGCGAGCCGGGTGTCGAACAGATCAATTTCACCAGCGCTGAACAGGCCATGGCGGCGATGGTTGATAAACTACATGCATTGGCGAAAGATCCCAGCTATGTTGCGCTGCTGAACAATCTGGGCGGCACTTCTGTGCTGGAAATGGCAGTGCTCAGCTATGAATTGCTGCGATCAAACCTAGGGCGCAAAATCAAGTTCATAGTGGGCCCTGCGGCAATGATGACCTCGCTGGATATGCGCGGCGTTTCCATTTCGCTGTGCCCGCTGACGCCGCAGATTGAGGCTGCCTTGCAAGCCCCTGTTGCCCTTACCTCTTGGCCGGGCTGCATGGCCGTGCAGGCCCCCAAAGTGGTGGCATTACCAGATGGACTTGCGCCGATCCGCGCGGTTCCATCGCTGCATCCGGCGACACATGCTTTTTTGGTCAAGTGCTGCCGTATCATGATGTCGCTGGAAAGTGATCTGAACGCGCTGGATGCCAAATCGGGTGATGGGGATACGGGGTCTACTTTGGCAGGGGCCGCGCAGGCGCTGATTGATGCTGTAGACCAATTGCCTCTGGCAGATCACACCCAACTTTTGCGCGCAATTGGGATGGAATTGTCGCAAACTATGGGCGGCTCCTCGGGGGTTTTGCTGGCGATTTTCTTCTCGGCTGCGGGGGATGCAGCATCTAGCGGGCTAACGCTGCGCGATGCGCTGCTTGCGGGTCTTGCGCGGATGCAGCAGATTGGCGGGGCCAATCTTGGCGATCGAACAATGGTTGATGCGCTGATGCCCGCCCTTGATGCGCTGACGGATGGCTTGCCCGCTGCGGCAAAAGCTGCTCGCAAAGGGGCTGATCACACGGCGAGCATGACCCATGCCAAGGCGGGGCGAGCGTCTTATATCAGTGCGGAGCAGCTGATTGGGCACAACGATCCGGGCGCCGAAGCAGTGGCGCGGTTGTTTGAAAGCCTAACCACCTAGGGTCATGGCGTGCCTAAGGCCAAGCCCGCCCATCCGCACCAAACAGGCATGCACCTGTCATGTCGATGCGGGCATGAACGCGCGCGCCGATCTTCAGAAGAATATCGCCGGGCAGTTTCATCGTCAGCGCCCCGCCCTCTGCCAGCGTTAGGTGCAAAATGGTTTCATCGCCCAAATGCTCGATTAACTTGGCCTCGCCCGTAAGATGCGCGTTTTCGGGTGAGGTTAGGGTCAACCGGTCGGGGCGCACGCCCAGCGTGACCGCTTCGCCTGCCCCCTTTTGCCCGCCCAAAACCGAGCCAGACATTAAGGCGACCCCATCCGCGCCAAGTGTAGCAGGCAGCAGGTTCATCGCTGGGCTGCCAATGAACCCTGCCACGAACAGGTTCGCGGGGCTGTGATACACCTCGCGCGGAGTGCCAATTTGTTCCACCTTTCCAGCGTTCAGCACCACAATCCTGTCAGCCAAAGTCATCGCTTCCACTTGGTCATGCGTGACGAAGATCATCGTGGCCGAAAGCTCTTGGTGAAGCCGCGCGATCTGGCTGCGCATCTCAACGCGCAGGGATGCATCTAGGTTCGATAGCGGCTCGTCAAACAAAAACACTTCGGGTTTACGGACAATTGCGCGACCAATCGCCACGCGCTGCCGCTGACCACCAGACATTGCCTTGGGCTTGCGCGGCAATAGTTCGCTGATTTGCAGCAGTGCTGCCGTTTCTTGCACGCGCTGATCGACGGCATCGCGCGCCAGACCTGCGCGCCGCAGTCCATAGGCCAAATTGTCATAGGCCGTCATATGCGGATAAAGAGCATAGTTCTGAAACACCATTGCCACACCGCGCTGCGCAGGGGGGGCTTCTGTCACGTCTTTGCCTGCAATCTCAATACGCCCGTAATCGACATCCTCTAGCCCTGCAATCATCCGCAGCAGTGTTGATTTTCCGCAGCCCGAAGGGCCAACAAAAACCACCAATTCGCCGGCGTTGACAGTCAGATCGATCCCTTTGATCACCTCTAAAGTGCCATAAAACTTGCGCACGTCTGAAAGTTGAACCGTTCCCATTCGCGTTCCTTTCTATTTCAACCCAGTCGAACTGAGGCCGCGCTGGAACAGCCTTTGCGTGAACAGAAACAACACGACCATCGGCAGGGCCGTCAGCAAAGCACCCATCATCGACACTGACCATTCCACCGCCCGCTGAGATTGAAATGTGAACAGGCCAAGCGACAGGGGAAAAGCCTCCCGGTCTTGTAAATAGATCAGCGGCAGGAAGAATTCATTCCACGTATACACAGTGGCGAATAGCCCAACGATGATCAGCGGCGTGCGCACTTGCGGCATTACGATCTGCCACCAGATGCGAAATTCTGATGCTCCGTCCAGCCGCGCGGCATCCAGCAGTTCGCGCGGCACACCCATAAAGAATTGCCGCAGCATAAAGATAAAGAAAGCATCCCCAAACAAGAAAGGCGTGATCAGTGGCCAATAGGTTCCCGTCAGGCCAATTTTCGACCACGCCAGATAGATGGGCAAAAAGGTGACGATCGTGGGCATCAACAGCGCGCAGACAGTCAGGCCAAAGACCAAATTTCGCCCCCGCCAGCGCAGGCAGCCAAAGGAATAGGCGGCAAGTGAGCAGGACAAGCAGACCAGCACCGCCACGGTGCCCGCATAAAACACCGAATTTACAAATTGTTGGACAAAGGGAAAATCATCTCGCGTCAAAAGCGAGGAGATGTTTTCCCAGCGTATCGGATCGGGCAGCCAAGTGACGGGGTCGGAAAAAATCTCGGCATTGGTTTTAAAGGCAGAGATGGTCATCCAGTAAAACGGCAGCAGGAACACCGCCGATATGGCCAGCATCAGCGCGTGATAGGTTAGCATCCCAATTCGCGGGCCAGCACTGGGTTTGCGCTGTCTGCTCATGCCTCGCCCCCTTCGTAATGCACCCAAGACCGAGCTGTCTTGAATATCAGCAAGGTCAGGATCAGCACGACCACGAACAAGACCGTCGCCATGGCCGCCGCAAGCCCCATGTTAAAGTATCGAAACGCCGCGCGGTACAGCACGACCATATACATCAGCGTCGCCTCTGCAGGTGTGCCCGTTGTGCCGCCAATAACAATAGCCTGTGTAAAGACCTGAAACGAGTAGATAATTCCAATTACCAAATTGAACAGCACCATCGGCGTGATCAAGGGCAGGGTGATCCAGACCAGCTTGTGCCAGCGCTTTGGGCTGTCCAGATCGGCGGCTTCGGATACGTCTTTGGGAATGTTTTGCAAGCCGCCCAGAAACACCAGCGTTTCTACCCCCAAGGGCCACAGGCTTAGCAAAATCAACGTCCAAAGCGCGGCTTTTGGGTCTAAAAGCCAGTCGGGCGGAGTTAGGCCCATCGCCTCTAGCGCGATGTTCACTGGCCCTGCATTTGGGGTCAGAAGCAGCATAAAAACCACCGATCCCGCCACAGCCGGCATAAGGAACGGCAGATAGAATATAGTGCGGTAAAAGCCCGACAGGGCCGTCGCGCGGTTCAGCAGCAGCGCCAGTCCCAAGGCGATGATCAGCTTTACGGGTACCGAAATTGCGCCGAAAATCAGCGTGTTTTGCGCCGATTTCCAAAAGGCAGGGTCGCTCCATAGGGCTTCATAATTTTGCATACCCACCCATTTGGGCGCGCCGATGATCTGGAATTTG
>CAXNJD010000213.1:0-3955 GCA_964202545.1 Cypionkella sp. | reverse complement strand
CGGCGCGCCTCCGCATGGCGGCTGCGCGGCGGGGATTGACCGCATCGTGATGCTGCTGGCCGACGAGGCGAATATCCGCGAGGTGATCATGTTCCCAATGAACCAGCGCGCCGAAGATTTGCTGATGGGCGCGCCATCAGAACCTTTGGTGAAACAGTTGCGCGAACTTAATCTTCGCGTGGTTCCGAAAGAGGCGTAATGGCGCAAAACGGGGCAGATTTGGGGCGTTTGGTGGCAGGGTTTACGCCGCCGCCCCGCCCAAATGCCCCCGTTCTGCAAGGGAAATTCGCGCGGCTTGAACGGTTAGACCCCGCCCATGCGGCTGGGTTGTTCGACGCCTATATCGGCCATGATGCCCTGTGGGATTATATGCCCTACGGCCCGTTTCACGCCGCATCCGCCTATCACCGCTGGGCCAAAGATACAGCGCTGGGCGACGAGCCGCTGTTCTATGCCATCCGCGATCTGGCCACAGGCCATCTGGGCGGCGTGGCCAGTTATCTAAATATCGTGCCCACCCATGGCAGTATTGAAATTGGCCATATCTGCCTTGCGCCATCCATCGCGGGCACGCGGGTGTCTACCGAGGCTTTGGCGCAGATGGTGGCATGGGCATTTGAGGCAGGGTATCGCCGCGTCGAATGGAAATGCAACGCGCTGAACACCCCCAGCCGCAATGCGGCACAGCGCCTTGGATTTTCCTTTGAAGGCGTGTTTCGCAACCATCTGATTGTAAAGGGACGCAACCGCGATACCGCGTGGTTCGCCATCACCGATGCCGAATGGCCGCCCCTGCGCGAAGCCTATAACGCTTGGTTTTCCGCCCGCAATTTTGATGCCGAGGGGCGGCAAAAAGAACGTTTGTCCGATTTAACGCGGCTGGTTTGTGTCGCCTTTGATCCTGCTTTGGTAAGGTAGACCCGCCTCAAATCCCCCGTTCGGCCATAACATCGCGCAGGCGTTGATTGACCAAATCGCGCAGGTGCAAAAAGGATTGACCCGCTTTGCTGGCCGCGTCATTGGCCGCATTTGCGCCATGTCGCAACAGTTCTTCGCGGGCGGCGTCGCGCAGCGCGCCATCGCCCAATGTTCCTGCAATCCCATCTAGTAGGCCTGCGACATAGCGGGTGCGCGCACGGATCATCCGCGCGTCCGAAATATCTTCGGGCAGCGATAGGGTTTGCGCGGCAAAGCTCAAATCGTCCTTCAGCGCCATGCGGTCGGGCTGCGGGTTGGATGTGCGGTCGGGCAGTAACAGTAGGGGCAGGGGGGCGGGGAAATGATCCACCAACAGCGCGCGGAAATCTGCAATATTCGGGAGGGGTTTTTCGATGAACACATCCGCCCCCGCCGCCAGGGCGCCCACTCCCAGTTCCGCCTGACCTGACACTGCAATCAGCAGGGGCGGACGGTTATGCGCATGGGTCAGCCGTTCAATCAGCCCTTCGCCGCGCCCATCGGGCAGGCCCAAATCAACCATCACAATATCGGGTTGATACAGGCGCAAATGCGTGTCCGCACTGTCCAAATCGGCAGCACGGCGCAGGCGCAGGCCTAGGCTGCGCGCATAAAGGCGCATCACCTCAGACGCATAGCGGCTGTCTTCTACCAGCATCAGCGTGGGCATGCGCACAGGGGTTGCCGCACCAAAAGCGCGCGGCATCATGCGCGGCGCGCCCACCAAATGGGGCGGTGGCGGCGGGCTATCTAATGGAAAATGGTCGGGCACGGCACTGTCCTTCCTGTGATTCCCCCAACCGTGCCACATCATCGCTAACATCAAGTTAAGCCCCGTCTGCCCCTGCGACCATCCTACCCCTTGCGCGGGCCGCCCCCACCCCCCTATATGGCCGAAACTGGAGGCCCAAATGATCGGACGTTTGAACCATGTCGCCATCGCCGTGCCCGATATCGAGGCGGCGGCAGCACAATATCGCGGCACCTTGGGCGCATCTGTGCGACCCGCCCAAGACGAGCCTGACCACGGCGTGCGGGTGGTGTTTATCGATTTGCCCAACACAAAAATCGAACTGCTTACCCCACTGGGCGAGGGTAGCCCGATTGCAGGATTTTTGGAAAAAAACCCATCGGGCGGCATCCATCATATCTGCTATGAGGTGGAAGACATCATCGCCGCACGCGAACAGCTAAAGGCATCGGGCGCGCGGGTGCTGGGCAATGGCGAGCCGAAAATCGGCGCGCATGGCAAGCCCGTTTTGTTTTTGCACCCCAAAGATTTTAACGGATGTCTTTTGGAATTGGAGCAATTATGACCATCACCGCCGCCCTTGTGCTGTATGCATCGCTGTGGTTCCTAACCCTTTTCTGCGTTCTGGCCATCCGCTTTGAAAGCCAAGAAGAGGCGGGCGAGGCCGAGACAGGCACGCCCAAATCGGCTGCTCCTGCCAGCTTTAGCTTTAAACGCAAGGCGCGGGTTACAACTGTGGTGACCTTTGTGATTTGGGCTGTGCTGTATGGGGTGATCACATCGAAAATAATCACCATCGACAATATGGATGTGTTCGGGATTATGTCCCATGTGCCGCCTGCGGGGGGCTAGACTAAATCACATCCCCCTGCACCCTGCGCCCCGCAAGCCCATGAAAAATATGGGTATAGGTCGCAACCCCCAGCACGGGGATGATCAGGTTTAGGATGGGGATCGACAGCGGGATTGCCATGAAAATCCCCGCCAGCCAAATCTTGCCCCAATGCGCCTTTCGCATTGTAATCGCAGCCGCTTTATCCATGCGGCGCGAGGAGACAAGCGCGAAATATTCACGCCCCAAAAGGTATCCGTTCACCGCCCAAAACACCAACGGCGCAAAGGGGCCCGCGATCAGGTACAAGATCAGCGCGGGCACGTTGACGGCTATGACTAAGCCTAGGAAATTTATGCCAGATTTCAGCCCTTCGTAAAACCCTTGGCCCTGTGCGGGGGGAAGGCTAGGGTAATGGCGGGTTTCCACAGCATCGGCCACCTCGTCCAAAAACATGCCAGAAAACACCGAAGCCACCGGAATCATAAGAAAAATTGACAGGCCTAACATTGCCGCAAAGCCGCCCCAAGACAAGATTGCCGCCAGCCCATCGACCCCGCCGAAAAAGGGCAAATTAACCGTATCGGGGGCAAAGGCAAATATGACCTGAGAGAACCCCCAAGTAATTGCGGCCAAAAGCGCCAGTGCAAGGGCTGCGCCAAGGAAGATGACCTTTAGAAACGCGCCAGACCCCATCTGCCCTAAGGCACGGAAAAAGCTGGAAAAAATCAGACTCATTGTGGGATCCATTCGATGATTTTGGCAGGGTCGGGGCGGGGGCGGTCGGGGGCTTCGCTATCCACCGCGCCGATGTGGATGATGCCCGCCACGGTCTGGCCAGACTGTGCGCTAAAGGCTTGATTTGCAAAGACCTCGTCATGGGCGACCCAGCCTGTCAGCCATTGCGCGGCCCAGCCAGCGGCATAGGCGGCATTCACGATGTTCATGCACAACGCGGCGGCAGAGGCCACCTGTTCCGAAGCGGGAACCTTATGCGGAATAACGGGGGCCGAGATCACCAGCACGGCAAGGTGTGATCGTTCAAACTGCCCGCGCCCCTTGCCAATGGCGACCTCGTCCAGCCCCAATTCTTGGCCCCGCTTTTCGGCCATAGCGGCCACGCGCAAAAGCGCCGCACGCTGCAAAACCAATACACGCCAAGGTGTTAGAATACCGTGGTCAGGCACACGCAGCGCCGCGGTTAGGATGGGCTCCAGCGCGGCGCGGTCTGGCACATGGCCGTTGAACGTTTTGGCAGGGTGGGATCGGCGGGTGGCCAGAAAGTCAAACGCGGCAGGGCTGGCGGGGTGGGGCATGGGATACTCCTTTGGCCACATAGCACCCAAGATTGGGGGCGGGGTCAAGGGTGGATGGGGGGGAATAGATTAACGCGGCGGGCGCGTGTGGCGGGCGTA
>CAXNJD010000212.1:0-3955 GCA_964202545.1 Cypionkella sp. | reverse complement strand
AACCGCATCAGGCGGGATTGCGGCTGTGATGCTGTTTGTGACGGCAGGCATAGTCTTTGCAGGCGTGCAGTTTGCCCTTGCGATTATGCGGCGGACGGATAATGGCGCGCCCCCGCGCGGCGTGCTTTACGCGCCTCGTGTTCTGCGCGCCGTGCCAGTCGAAGTTGCCGCTAAAGCGACGGGCACCAAACCGCGCCATTAATCTGCGAAATAAAGTGGCGGGCCCGCAGCGGCCGTGATGGCGTGAATTTCCCGAGAGCCTGAGTGTTCAGGTGGTCGCCAGATAACAAGACCAGGATCTTGCCAGAGCCAGCAGCCTCGGAGATGCTTATCGGCCACTGGAAAAGGGCCATTCACGAGAAGAGCAGAACCCGCCAACCCAACAGATAGGCCCCATCCCCCCCGCTTGCAAGCCCAGCCTTGCAAGGCGCGGGGCGGCGGGCCAATATGCGCCATGGACGATTTGCCCGACATAGTGCCCACAATGGCGGGCCAGCAGCTTGCGCGCGGGGTCGCGCGTGCATTGCGCAGCTATGATTTTGCCACGTTAGAGGAGTTTGTACCTGCCGCGGGCCTGCGCGTCGATGTTTTGGCGCTGGGGCCAAGGGGCGAATTTTGGGTAATTGAATGCAAATCGTCCCGTGCCGACTATCAAAGCGATTCTAAATGGCACAAATACCTTGAATGGAGCGACCGTTTCTTTTGGGCCGTGCCGCCTGATTTCCCGCGTGACATTTTGCCCGTTGGCACGGGGCTGATTCTTGCCGATGCTTATGGCGCAGAAATTGTTCAAATGGGGCCAGACACTCCGCTGCCGAACGCGCGCCGCCGCGCACAAACCCTGCGTTTTGCCCGCACGGCGGCGCTGCGCGACCAAGCGGCGCGGGATGCTGGAGTTAGCGCTTTTTTGAACCAGAATTTGCCGCCGCCATAGCGCGCGCGACATCGGCCGCGGCGCGCAATTCCTCGGCAATCTCCTCGGCCTCGTCTGCGTCAAAATCAAGCGGCAGTTCAACCCCGCCCTCGGCCTCGATATAAATGCGCACCATGCCCTGATCGGTTGGGCCAATTTGAATGTTCGCGGCCACTTCGCTTTGTTTGTTGATGCTCACGGCGCTGCTCCTGCTTATCGTATGCGTATGGCGTAACAAGATGCGCCTTCCTTGGCAATCGGGCACTTGCAATCTGCGCAAGGGGGGGGTAAATCGCCCCAAGTGCCGCGTTAGCTCAGTTGGTTAGAGCGCTTGATTGTGGATCAAGAGGTCCCCCGTTCGAGCCGGGGACGTGGTACCATTCCCCGATATTGGCACTTTTCCTGCGCGGGTGGCGCGGGTTTTGATGGCAGATGCCTTCGGCGAGGATATTTGTGCCAATGTGAAAGCCCATGATCTTTCACGTTGGCCAAAATATCCTTAAGGCCTGCTAGCAAGCTTGCAGGCCTGTGGGTGAGCGCAGCGAGGGCTTGCGAAGTGCCTTCGCAAGCTTGGGGGATGAACTCCCCCTTTGCGCCCTAGGCTGCAGAGCCGCCCACAGTCAAACCGCCAATCAGCAGCGTCGGCTGGCCCACGCCCACGGGCACCCATTGCCCCGCTTTTCCGCAATTGCCAATGCCGGGGTCAAGTGCCAGATCATTGCCAATCGCGCGGATTTGTTTCAGGGCGGTGGCCCCGTCGCCGATCAAGGTGGCGCCTTTGACGGGTTCCAAAACTTTGCCGCTCTTTACGCGGTAGGCTTCAGTGCAGGAGAATACGAATTTGCCATTGGTGATATCCACTTGGCCGCCGCCAAAGCCGACCGCATAGATGCCGTCTTTCAAATCGGCAAGTATCGCCTGTGGGTCGTCCTGCCCGGCCAGCATGTAGGTGTTGGTCATGCGCGGCATGGGGATATGGGCATAACTTTCGCGCCGCCCGTTGCCTGTGGGTGCCACGCCCATGAGGCGCGCATTTTGGCGGTCCTGCATATAGCCCACAAGCCGCCCCTCTTCGATCAGCACATTGCGGGCCGATGGTGTGCCTTCATCGTCAATCGTGATGCTGCCGCGCCGATCTGGCATTGTGCCATCGTCCAGCACCGTCACCCCCTGCGCCGCAATCATCTGCCCCATCAGCCCCGCAAAGGCGGATGTTTCTTTGCGGTTAAAGTCACCCTCTAGCCCGTGGCCAATTGCCTCGTGCAGCAAAATTCCGGGCCAGCCTGGCCCTAGCACCACATCCATTACGCCCGCAGGCGCAGGGGCGGCGTCGAGGTTGACCAGCGCGATACGCAGCGCTTCGCGCAACAGGGGTTGCCAATGGCTGGGCGCAAGAAGTCCGGCAAGGCCAAAGCGCCCGCCGCCGCCCGCCCCGCCCATTTCGCGCCGTCCTTTATCCTGCACTATGACCGAGACATTGATGCGCGCCATTGGGCGCATGTCGTTATAGGTTTCGCCTTCTGGCCGAAGGATGACCACCTCTTGCAGCCCTGCCGATAGGCTGGCCGATACCTGCACCACGCGCGGATCAAGGCCACGCGCAAAGACGTCAATCTCTTTGAGAATGTCGATCTTGGCGGCGAATGTTGCATCCAGCATCGGGTCTGCATCGCCGTAAAGGCGAATGTTTGTGCGTTTGGGCGCAGGGGCCATAACCCCGCCGCCAGCGCCGACGGCAAGCCGCACCGTGCCCATTGCCCGCGCGAGCGCCCCTTCGGATATTTCGGATGCGTGGGCATAGCCTGCGACATCTGCGCGCACGGCCCGCAGGCCAAACCCTTCGGACGCACCATAGCTGGCGGTCTTGATGCGGCCGTCATCCAGCACAATCCCTTCGGATCGTTTGCGTTCAATAAACAACTCGCCATCATCCGCGCCCTGTGTAGCTTGGCGCAAGAGTGCCAATGCGCGGCCCTCGTCCAGATGGGTGTCAAAGGGGCGGAAGGGGGCATCGCTCATGACAAGTCCTTATAAATTGCTTTGATTTGCGTCAAAGGGGGCGATTTTGTCGCACAGTTTCTCTTGTTTCGTCAGGTCTAATATGGTTTTAACGGCGCCATAAACAATCGGATTCTGCACGCCTTGTGCGCGCATCCGTGAAAAGCGCAGCCAAGCTGCACAAGATGTGGGAAATGACGATGATTTCTAAATTTGCGCGTTCCAAATTCGCGGCTGTTGCCTTCACCGCCATGGCCATGCCTTCAATGGCACTGGCGCAAGCGTTGGAACGGGTGGGCGTTCCGGTTCCCGCAGGCACGGGCCATCAGCCAGCGGCAACCGAGCTTGCGCGCGATTTGCAATGGCTAGAGCATATGATCAACATCATCATGTTTGCCGTGGTCGCATTGGTGACAGTGCTGCTGCTTGTCGTTGTCGTGCGCTACAACCGCCGCGCCAACCCAACGCCTGCGCGGTTCACCCACAACACTCCCGTAGAAATTGCTTGGACGTTGATCCCTGTGCTGATTTTGGTCTTTATCGGGTCTTTCAGCCTGCCCGCGCTGTGGAAAAGCCAAGTGATGCCGACTGCCGATATTACCATTAAGGTGACAGGTCAGCAGTGGTTCTGGTCATATGAGTATGTCGGCGAAGATGTGGCCTTTGACAGCTTTTTGTTGGAAAAAGATCAACTGGAGGCTGCGGGGTATCAGCCCAGCGATTACCTGCTGGCAACCGATACAGCCGTTGTGATCCCTGTTGGCAAAACCATTGTGATGCAGATCACGGGCGCAGATGTGATCCACGCTTGGGCGCTGCCCGCCTTTGGTGTGATGCAATCTGGCGTGCCTGGTCGTTTGGGCCAACTTTGGTTTAACGCCGAAAAAGAGGGCGTTTATTTTGGCCAATGCACCACGCTGTGCGGCAAGCTGCATGCCTACATGCCGATCACTGTAAAGGTTGTCAGCCAAGAGAAATACGACGCATGGTTGGCGCAGGCCAAGTCGGGCGATGTCAATTTGGCGATGAACTGATCCACGCGTT
>CAXNJD010000211.1:0-3972 GCA_964202545.1 Cypionkella sp. | reverse complement strand
CGTTTTTGCGCAGCAAACCGCCTAGAATGTCCAATTCCAGCACTGCACTGGCAGGCACGCGCGGCGCGCACGATGCTGCGGCGATAGCGTCCAAGCTGATCGCATCCGCCACAAAACCCCATGCGCGCACAACGTCACCCAAATTCATCTCAAACGCGCCGCCTGTGGCGGCGCTGATTGCCAATCCATCGGCCAAAACCTGTATCAGTTCGGGCGCCGCAGGCAGCCATTCATGGCAGGGCGCGGCGTTTAGGCGCATCAGATCGCTGGCTTCGTTCCAAGTCGACATTTGCAGGTCCACCAAGTCAACCGCGGTTTGCAGATCGTTTTGCAAACAGGCAAGGTCGCGGCCAGTAAGGCCTGCGTCCACAGTCGCAGACCATTCGGTTCCCATTGTGCGCCCGCATAAGACATGACGCCGCAAATCAATAGACGTCTTCAACATAGCGCCCCTGCACCCTTAACTGGGCTAGGGTCAGACCCAAAGGGGCCAGCGCCTCGGCCAGCGCGTCTTGCACCCCTTGGGCCATATTGCGCCCACCGCAGACCATTACCTTGGCCCCACACCTAATCAACTCGCGCACATTGGCCGCGTCCTGACGTAGCGCGTCCTGCACATAGGTTTTGGGGCCAGAACGGGAGAAGGCGCACGTCAAACCCGCCAATTGCCCCGAATGATACCATTCGTCCAATTCCTCGCCATACAGGAAGTCTGTTTCAGGTGCGCGCGCACCGAACCACATATGAATGGGACGCCGCAGACCTTGCGCGCGGGCAAATCCAACCAGCGGGCCAATGCCTGTGCCCGCGCCAATAACGATCAGCGGGGTTTTCGCGCGATCCAGCCTAAAGGCGGGGTTTTCGTGCAAAGCGGCGTCAATCGTCTGACCTTCCGCAAGGTTCATAAGCATTGTAGAGCATACCCCTCCCTGCACCTTTCGCACAGCGATTTCGATAAAACCATCGCCTTTGCCAGAAGAAAGGGAATAATAACGCGGCAGGCTTTCGCCCTTTGGCACAATAGCTAGCAAGTCGCCCGCCTGAAAGCCTGCAAATCCTATGCGCGTCAAACGCTGCCACAAGGTGCTTTTGGGCAAAGCAAAGCGCAAAATCGCGGCGGGGGCCTGCGCCGCCTGCCCATAGTCGCGGCGTGAAACCAGCGTCAGAACAGTAGTGGGCAATTTGGCAGGCTGATGATCTAGCACAAAATCTAGGCGCACCGCTGCGCCCAAATCTTGGCCCCATCGGGCAAATTCCTGTGGTGATTGGCGGTTGATTGTGGCCATTGGCAGCAAGCTACGCCAGCCAGCGGATTGGGCTTTGGCATTAAATTCGGTGGCATAGCCGCAGAAGTTGGCAAAATTGGTATCGCCGAACCCCAACACCGCCAGCGCCGCCTTAGGTGCTGCGCCAGACAGCCGTTCGATCGCGCCCTTGGCCGAGGCAGGGGCCGCACCTTCGCCCCAAGTGGACGTCAGAACCATAATCTGCCTCGCGGCAGAATAGCGCTGGGGCGCAAGGCTGGAAAGAGGGGCCATATGCACCCGCAGGTGCGCGCCCTGCAACGCGCGGGCCAGCGTGGCCGCAAAGCCCCAAGTCGCCCCGCCCTCGCTGCCAACCAAAATCACGCAATCGGCCTGCGCTGCGCCCACAGCGCCCGACAGCCGCCCCAGTTTGCGGCTGGCGCGGCCCTTTGCCCAGATGATCACGCCAGTGACTGCCAGCGCAGGCACAGCCAACACCATCAGACCCATGATCAGACCCCAGAGAGCCGCGCCTTGGCCTGTATGCAGCAGGTAAACCCATTCCTCGGCCTGCGCCATTGCGCCAGCATCCGCCCATGCCAGCATTTGCCCCGTGCCTTGGTCGACAAAGCCCGACCCCGCATGCGTGGTCAGTGTCAGCACGTCATTGGCATCGCCCACTGCAGGGAGAGTCAGATCACGCAAATCCGCCACAAACGCGCCTTGCAGTGCGGGCATATCGGCGGGTGAAAGCCTCAACTTGCCGCTAAGGGTGGCGGGAAATAGCGGGGTTGCAGGTTCCGCATCAATATAGCCAAAGGTTGAAGCTGTCATCCAAAGCGCGGTCAGCGCCGATATTCCTAGGCACAGCACAGCCACGCGCGACAGTTCGGTGTGCAATCGGGCGGAAAGCGGGCCATTGGTGCGGGCAAACCACTTCCCCCAGCCGCCCATACGCGCGGCAACCAGCATACTGCCCGTCGCCGCAAGCACTAACATGGCCAGCGCAGCAACTGCCGTCACCCAGCGCCCAGTATCATCCAAGAACAACGCGCGATGAAATTCGGTCATCCAAGTTTGCAGGGCAAGCGTATCTGCGCTGCCGGCATCTTGGCCTGTAACGGGATCGAACACAGACGACGCAGCAGTATTGCCTTCAAACCACCAAAGCGTGATCCTGCCCGATGGCGCGCGGCGAATTTGGTCAAGATGCGGGTGCAAAGCCATTGCCTTGGCCGCCAGCTCCGCAACAGTTTGGTTCGGCTTATTGGCGGGTGTCGTGGTGGCATCCAGTGCGGGAAACAGGGCCAAGATCGCCCCGCTGATCGCCAGTGTGGTGATAAACGCCAACGCAATTAGCGCGGGCCAGCGGTGCAATATTCGGATCATCTTAGCCCTGCGTTTCGTAGGCTGCTGCGAAATCAGCGATATACACATGGCCCTGCACTGTTTTGCCAGAATTGGCACTGTCCAGCGGCAAGGCTATTTCATTGGGGCTGTCGCGCATTTCTTCTACTGCGGCGTCCACATGCAGCGTGTAGCCCGCATCAAACAACGCATTGCTGATGTCCATGGTCAGTTCCAGCTTGCCGCCTGCGCCCACGCTTGCCCCCGTAATCCCGTCTACTTGCGCGGCATCGCCGCCCGTCAGGCGCGCCCAGTCAGACAGGTGGCGGTAATATTTCGCCTTACCGCCCGCCATCCAAAGACTGCCCGCATAGGCCCCTGCCGCATCGGTCAGATAGATCGCCAGATACGCGCCGCGCCCGCCGTAATTGGCCATGTTGACGGTCAGAGTGACAGGCCGCGCAAAGGCCACAGCGGGCGCTGTCAGCGCCGTTGTCAGCGCAGCAGTCATAATAAAGGGTGTCGTGAACGGGCTCATGATATACTCCTAAAAATCATGTTTCAGTTTGCTTAGGGCGGTGTGCAGGGAGCGTTGCGAAAGGCCCGTTTTTGGGCGGGCGAGGTGGCGGCAAATTTGGCCGTTTTTAGTCTGGACGGCCTTTGGCTGGCTTGTGATCGCTTTCACTTTCGTCGTCATGGTATTCGATCCTGACGATTGTCTGGCTGGCTGGCTGCACATGCGCCTCGATCTTGCGGTCATCTTTGTCGGTTGCGATAACCTTGTAGCAGCCGTCATCAATTTTGATCCTGCGCACGTGCCAGCCCAATTCGGCAACAACAGCGGCAACCTTTTCGCGCGGTTGCCAATCTGCCATCGGCACGTTGCAATCATCGCGCCCACGCGCAAAAGCAGCGCCAACCGCAATCAACACCGCGGCAATCGACAAAATTATAGCCAAGGCTTTCATCTGGAATTCCCCTACGACAGGGCCTTAAGCTAGCTGTCAAACACCCATGCCGCACTAACCTGACGCTAGTTTGAAGCAGGTTATCTATATGCTTTAGCTGGCGGCCAGGTTCGCAGGCCTTAGGAAGGAGAACGGCCTAGGGGGCTGAACGCGCGCTCTTTTGATTAAGGCTGACACCTTCTGCGCAAAGCGTTCGAGATAGATTAGGGCCACGCTGCAGCCGTATACGGCTGATCAAGCGGGCGGGGCCCCAAGCAGGATGCTTGCGCTGACCCCGCCCCTTCCCAACACTAATACAGGTTTTTGCGCGGCGCTGCATTTGGGCCTAAACACGCCGCAACACCCAGACTTGCCTGAACCCAAAAGGATACCCACCATCCCCCCCTCCTTTTACGAATCAGCGCACGAGCGGC
>CAXNJD010000210.1:0-3976 GCA_964202545.1 Cypionkella sp. | reverse complement strand
TTTCTTGCGGCCCTTGGCGCGGCGCGCTGCCAGCACAAGACGGCCGCCTTTGGTGGCCATACGCGCACGGAACCCGTGGCGGCGGGCGCGAACAAGGTTCGAAGGTTGAAAAGTGCGCTTCATCGCGGTCTCCATCAGACGTGTGCTGCGAACCCGTTAGATTCGCCAGCCGTAAACTTGAAGCCCGTCCTTTAGGCATGGTTTCGGCCCAAGTCAACGGCGCAATATAACTTTGGCCCAAGATTTTGCGCCAATATAGGGCGAAACTTGCCCAGCTTTGGCAGCAAAGCGCCATACCACTCGCAGGCGGGCGCACTAACTGCTAAGGTTTCGGGGCGCGATGAATTGCGCGCATATAAAGGAACGCCCAGATCGTGCAAGACGCCAACTGGTTAGATCAGGCAGATCAGATCAGCCCCCCACCCATGCGCAAAGGGTGGACAGGGGGCTTTTGGCGTACGCTATCTGGCCGTTTTCTGATTTTGACCGTGGTCTTTGTCATGGTGGCCGAAGTGTTGATCTTTGTGCCGTCAATCGCGCGGTTTCGTGCCGATTTTCTGAACATTCGGCTGGAAAAAGCGCAGATTGCGGCATTGGCGCAATTGGCCGCGCCCGACATGGTTGCGCCAGAACTGGAACGCGAACTGCTGGCCAACGCCGAGGTGTTTAACGTGGTGCTACGCCGTAATGAGGTGCGCGAGTTGGTGCTGTCATCGCAGCTTCCGCAGCCCATTTCGCAAACCTTTGATCTGCGCGGCGCGGGGCCGATGGTGCTGATTGGCGATGCTTTTGCAGCCCTAACAGGGCGCACGGGCGGTATCATTCGTGTCATCGGGCAGCCCGTGCAAGATGCGGGGCTGCTGATTGAAATTACGATGGATGCCGCCCCCCTGCGCGCCGCGCTGATTGATTACGGCACGCGGATTTTGGTGCTGTCGGCGGTTATTTCGGCCATTACAGCGCTTGCGCTGTTTTTGGCAGTGCAGCGCCTGATGGTGGCCCCGATTCGGCGCGTGGTGCTGCATATGCAATCTTACGCCGCAGCGCCTGAAGATGCCCGCCGCGTTATCGCCCCCACCTCGCGGGTGGATGAATTGCGCCGCGCCGAAGAGGCGATGGCCCTGATGCAAACGCAGTTGACATCTGCCCTGCGGCAAAAGGAACGCTTGGCGCAACTGGGCGGGGCGGTTGCAAAAATCTCGCATGATTTGCGTAATATTCTGACAACAGCGCAGCTGTTCGTTGATCGGATCGAGTCCAGCCAAGACCCTGCCGTTGCGCGCGCCGCGCCAAAACTGGTGGGCAGTATTTCGCGCGCCGTGGCGCTGTGCGAAGCCACCCTAACCTTTGGCCGCGCGGAAGAGGCCGCGCCCCAGCCGCGCCCCTTGGATATTGCCCTGCTCGCGCGCGATGTGGCCGAAGCAGATGGGATTGATGCGGGTACCCCCGTTACCTTGCACATCGATGCGCCCCATGGCCTGCTTATTTGGGCCGATCCTGAACAGTTGTACCGCGTGCTGTCCAACCTGATCCGCAATGCACGCCAAGCGATTGAAGCGCAGGGCAAAGCGGGGCAGATCACCGTTTCGGCAGGCCAAACGCCTATGGAATATTGGGTGATGGTGGCCGATACGGGGCCAGGCCTGCCCGACCGCGCCCGCGCCCATTTGTTCGAGGCATTTTCAGGGGCAGCGCGAAAGGGCGGCACGGGGCTTGGCCTTGCCATTGCCGCCGAATTGGTACGCGGGCATGGCGGGAGGCTGGAACTGTTGCGCAGCACGGCCCAAGGCACGGCCTTTATCCTGCATCTGCCAAAGTCCCTCAGCCCAGCATAAGCTGGCCATTTTGTACGGCCCCCATTTTCACGCTTGCATCCCTGCGCGCGCAAGGCTAAATGCCCTCGCAGTGGACCCATAGCTCAGCTGGATAGAGCATCAGACTACGAATCTGAGGGTCGGGCGTTCGAATCGCTCTGGGTCCACCATTTTTCTCGACAGATATGGTTAAAACCGAAAACCCCGCGCGGGCGTTGCACGTTTGGTTTGCAAATTGCAGTGGCGAAGCGCCGTCACATGCGCCGTTTGTTTGAAACAGATTTCCCGAACCCGCAGGATTATTTCAGTAATCCTGATGCAATAAAATTTTCCCATTCGCGCAAAACCCATGGCCCAAAGCATAATTGCTTTAGGGCTGATACCCTCTAGACGTGGTTAATAATCATCCTTGCGCAGCAGGCGGCCACGCCGCAGCGCCGAATAGTAGAAGATACGCCATGACGCAGAACAGCCAAGCCGCAGACAATGTAATCTGGGGAGAGAGCAACGACAGTTTACTTATTGGCACGGATCTTAACGAAGAATTCGGGGATGATCTCGGCAACGATACCGCATATGGCGGTGCTGGCGATGACTACATCAGTTTGGGTCGTGGCAATGATGTGCATTATGGCGGGGCTGGCAATGACAGTCTTATTGGCGCCGAAGGCTCTGATACGCTGGATGGCGGGGCTGGAAATGACGTCCTATACGGGTATTACAACTTCGAAAATGAATTTTACTCTGACAACTTGGATGGCGGCGTTGATGTGGCGTCTTATGCCACGGCCGACACGGCGGTTTCGGTCGATCTTTCCATAACAGCCGCGCAAAACACGGGCGGCGGCGGCGTTGACATCTTGTTGGGCATGGAAGGACTGATTGGTTCAGATTATGGCGACAGCCTGATCGGGAGCAGCGAGAACAACCTTATCTACGGTGGCGGCGGCAACGACACGGTGCAGGTTGGTACGGGAAATGACACCGTTTTCGGCGGTTCTGGCACCAATACGCTTAGTTTCGCGGGCTTTGGTGGGGGCTATGGTGATGTCCGGGTCGACCTCAGCTTAACCACCGCGCAGAATTATGGCTACCCCTACACAGACGATTACATAACGATCACAAATTTCAACAACGTTATTGGAAATAATGGGCGAAACTCGCTGACCGGAAACAGCGCCGCGAACCTGCTGCAGGGCGGGTCTGGTAACGATGATCTGTACGGCGGCGGCGGAAACGACACGCTGGATGCCAGTGTCGGCAATAACGGGGTGAATGGTGGCGATGGCATCGACACCGTAACGGTTGCGAGTTTAGCCACTGGCGTGACAATTGACCTTGGGCTGCCGCCCGACGCGTATGGTTATGGCGTAGAGCAGACAATCTATTTCAACTCGTTAAGGGATTATACGGCCCTATGGATCTCAAGCATTGAGAATATTGTTGGGACTGAATTCGCAGACAATCTGACGGGAATCGCTGGCGGCAGCCAGTTAGAGGGGATGGGCGGCGACGATACTCTGCTAGGCAGAGCGGGCAATGACACGCTTTACGGCGGCGCGGGCGGCGACGTGATCGATGGCGGCAGTGGCCAAAACGCGCTGTACGGCGGCCTCGGCTCTGATACTTTATCTTACACAACGGCCACTTCGGGTGTTTCTGTCAACTTGGCAATTACCACCGCTCAGAACACGGGTGGCGCGGGAACAGATACTGCAACGGGCTTTGAAAACCTGACAGGGTCGGATTTTGACGACACTTTGGCGGGCGACGATCTGGCGAACAATATACTGGGCGGATCAGGCGACGACATCATTTCGGGCGGCGTAGGCGATGATACGCTTTCGGGCGGCGCTGGTGATGATTTGGTTTATGGCAATGTCGGCAACGACAGCCTAGATGGTGGCAGCGGCGATGATACGCTGAACTTTACCTCGGCAGGTTCGGCGGTATCCATCAGCCTGACAATAACCACAGCCCAAAGCACGGGCGGCGCGGGCACTGACATTGTGATTGGCTTTGAAAACCTGATCGGTTCCAATTTTAGCGACAGTTTGGTTGGCGATGGCAATAACAACCTGATCCTCGGCGGCCTAGGCGACAACACGCTGATGGGCGGTGCGGGCAGTGACACGATCTATGGAGACGTTGGCAACGATTCG
>CAXNJD010000209.1:0-4002 GCA_964202545.1 Cypionkella sp. | reverse complement strand
AGGGCGCTGGAAGGTCTGCCCGCCAAACGGATCACCCCCTGGCCAAGCAAAGCTATGCCAATAGGCCACGGCAAAGCGCAGATGGTCTTCAATCCGCTTGCCCAAAATCACCTCGTCAGGGTTATAGTGGCGAAAAGCGAATTCGGACGTGCTGGCAGGGCCTTCGTATTTTATGGCGGGGATGCCTTTGAAAAAGTCAGACATATCAGTTCCTTAAGAAATACCAAGAATGGCGGATTGGGCAGCGCGATAGCGGGCATAGCCTGCATCAAAGGCGGCAGTTAGGGCGGGGTCGGGCAGGATTTGGCGCGCGATTTTCGGCAAGGTGGCAATCTCTGCCCCTGCCCCAGTGGCCGCCATAATGGCCAGACGCGCCGCGCCAAAGGCCCCGCCAAAATCGCCCGAAACGGGCAGCGAAATGGGGCAGTTCAGCGCGGTGGCGATGGCAGACAGCCAATAATCGCTGCGCGATCCGCCCCCCACCGCCAGCAGGTTTTCAATGCGCGTGCCCGTGGCGGCCAATGCACCCGCGCAATCGCGGATGGCAAAAGTCACGCCTTCCAGCACAGCGCGCGTGCCTGCCGCGCGGTCTGTGGCGTGTTCCAGCCCTGTGAACGCGCCGCGAATGGCGGCAGAGTTCAGCGGCGTCCGCTCGCCGCCCAGTTAGGGCAAGAAACTGGTTTTGCTGGGGGCTTGCAACGGCCCAAGTTCCCCCGTCAGCGTGGCGGCATCTGCCCCCACAAGCCCTGCATACCAATTAAGCGCATCAGTTGCGGCAAGAATAACGCCCATCTGATGCCAAGTATTCGGCAGAGCGTGGCAAAAGGTATGCACAGCCGTAGCAGGGTCGGGCTGATAGCCCGCATTGGCGGCAAACAACACGCCCGATGTGCCAAGCGAAACAAACGCCTCGCCCGCGCGCACCACGCCCACCCCCACGCCAGAGGCGGCATTATCGCCGCCGCCGCCCGCAATTACGACGCCCTTTGGCAGACCCCAACGGGCCGCCAACGTATCGCGCATGTGGCCCGATACGTCGGAACCTTCCACCAAAGACGGCATGTGATCGCGGCTGAGGCCCGTTGCGGCCAGTAAATCATCCGACCAATCGCGCGCGCCCGTGTCCAGCCAAGACGTGCCAGCGGCATCGGACATTTCGGCCACATGCGCGCCAGTAAGCCACAGGCGCAAGTAATCTTTGGGCAGCAAAACCTTGGCAATTTTATCCCAGATTTTCGGCTCATGCTTGCGCACCCACGCCAGTTTTGGCGCGGTAAAGCCGGGAAATACGATATTACCCGACTGCGCGCGAAAGATCGGATTTGCGTCCATCGCCGCCGCCTCGGCATGGCTGCGGGTGTCGTTCCACAAAATACAGGGGCGCAGAACTTCGTCGGATTTATCCAGCAACGTCGCGCCATGCATGTGGCCCGATAAACCAATTGCGCGCACTCTTGACAGGCCATGCGCGCCAAGCTGATCCATCACCGCCTCAGCGGCGGTGACCCAATCGGCGGGCAGTTGCTCGCTCCACCCGTCATGGGGGCGCTGGACGTTCAACGGCGCAGTCGCCTCGGCCAATACGCGCTGATTATCATCGATCAGGATGCCTTTCAGCCCCGATGTTCCCAAATCAAGGCCGATATACATTATGCGGCCTTAGCGGGTTTCTTGCCCATGATGATCATGCCCAAAATGTCATCATCGGTCACATCGTTCACATTCACTGTGCCCACGCGCTGACCGTTTTTCATCACAACGGCGCGGTCGCACAGTTTCATGACGTTGTGGATGTCATGCTCAATCAGGAAAATACCAAGGCCCTGCTTTTTCAATTCCTGAATAAGCTCGGCCACCATCTGCGTCTCTTGCGGGCCAAGGGCTGCCGTCGGCTCGTCCATGATCAGGATTTTGGCGTTAAAATAAACCGCGCGGGCAATGGCGACCGATTGGCGCTGCCCGCCCGAAAGCGCGGACACTGGCACGTTGAACTTGCGGAAATTCGGGTTCAGCCGCGCCATGATTTTGCGGGTTTCCGCCTCCATCGCGCTGTCGTCCAGAAAACCACCAGGCCCCACGATTTCGCGGCCAAGGAATAGGTTGGATGCTGCATCCAGATTGTCGGCCAATGCCAGCGTTTGATAAATGGTTTCGATATTCTGCGCGCGGGCATCGCGGGGGTTTTGGATATCCACCCGCTCGCCGTTTATCAAAATCTCGCCGCTGTCCATCTGATAAGCGCCCGACAGGCATTTGATCAGTGTCGATTTGCCCGCGCCGTTATGGCCCAAAAGGCCAACCACTTCGCCGGGGTAAAGATCGACAGTCACGTTATCCACGGCCTTGATCCCACCGAAGGAAATCGAGATGTCGCGCATCTCGACCAAGGGCGTTCCTGTATTTGTCATGGCATTTGTCATGTCGGGCCCCTTATTTCACGGCTTTGTTGTAAAGATTGTCTAGATAGACGGCCAAAACCAGCACTAGCCCCACGACAATACGCTGCACGGCGGCGTCAAAGCCAATCAGAACCATGCCCGATTGCAGCGACTGCATCACCAGCGCGCCAAGGATAGCCCCATAAATCGTGCCAACCCCGCCCGCCAGCGATGTGCCCCCAATAACGGCTGCGGCAATCACATACAGCTCGTCCAAGGTGCCTAGCGCGTTTGTGGCCGAATTAAGGCGCGCCGAGGCAATCACAGCAGCAAGGCCCGACAGCATCCCCATCAGGGCGAAAATCTTGGTCGTCATTGCCTTGGTGTTGATACCCGCCAGCGCCGCCGCTTCGGGGTTGCCCCCAATAGCAAAGACGTAGCGGCCAAAACGGGTGCGGGTGGTAAGGATGGTCATTAAAATACCGACAGCAATCAAAATGAGCACAGGAATTGCAAAGCCATAGCTGATGAAGGTATTTTCAGGGTCTAGGGTTAGGCCATTGGCCGCCGCATAGTCCTCGATAATGCCTTTGGGCCAATAGAACGAGTTCACCACCAGAACTGCGCCCACAATCAGGCCAATGCCCAGCGCGGCCAGGACGTATTCAGCCCACATGGGGCGCAATGGAAAATCGTGTTTGCGGCGCAATGAGCGGCCAGAAATAATCATCCAGATCACACCCGCAGAAGCAAGCGCGCCCACTATCCAGCTGCCCATTTCGCCCACAGTGCCGTATGGCCCGCCGCCCAAAAGGGCAAAGTTGGCATCCACCGGCGCAATGGTTTTACCACCCGCCGACAAAAACGCCATGCCGCGCCAGACCATCAAACCGCCCAGCGTCACAATGAAAGATGGAATATCGCGGTACGCAATCAACCAACCATGAAACGCGCCAATCAGCGCGCCCAGCATCAGCCCAACAATCGCAGTCACAATCCAAATCGACCAGTGGCCAATCCCGACCAGTTGCGGCAGGATTTCCACCTGCAATATGCCCATCGCCATGCCTGTCACGCCGATGATACTGCCAACTGACAGATCAATGTTGCGCGTCACAATGACCAGCACCATGCCCGTGGCCATGATGCCGATGGACACAGTTTGCACCGACAAGTTCCACAGGTTGCGCGGTGTGATAAACGCGCCTTGTCCGTTGAACACAATGCCGTAAATATGAAAGCCACCCCAAATCAGCAGCAGCGCGCCAACCATCCCCAGAAGGCGGGTGTTAATCTCGGTTGCTTGCAAAAATCGGGCAATTGCGCCCATCTGGGCGTCTTTGGTCGCAGGGGCGTGCGCATTATCTGACATAGGTGATCCACCACTGTTGGCTGGGACGTGGGCAGAGGTTTGGGCCAAATGCCAAACACGGCCACAAGGGGCATAGACCAATTTCTGGCGGGGTCTTATGCGCGAAAAAACATGCCAGCGGGTTTCCCCGCTGGCACCGTATTTATACCATTACTGGCAAGCAGCAACGCCTTCCATTGCGCCTTCGCAAGCCTGTTCTTTGGTGATGTGACCTGCGTCAATCGCCAAGTTCAGGTTGTCTTTGGTCAATGG
>CAXNJD010000208.1:0-4007 GCA_964202545.1 Cypionkella sp. | reverse complement strand
GTGCGCCGATGCATAGACAACCGCCGCGCTGTTTCGGAAACGTTTCTGTTGCACATCTCATATACGCGCTGAATATGCTCCCATCGCACGCGATCTGCCGACATTGGGTTATCTAAAACTGGCGGCATAGCGCTACCCTTCATCAGCAGCGCATTTGTAATATCATCAGCATCTGCAGGTTTAGAAAGGTAATCAGTTGCGCCAATTTTTACCGCTGCTACTGCCGTGGCAATCGCGCCATAACCCGTAAGAACAACGATACGGCAATCTTGGCGGCGTTCGCGCAGCATTTCTACCACATCTAGCCCGTTGCCATCCTCAAGACGCAGATCAACCACAGCATAGGCGGGGGGGCGGGCTGTTGCCACTGCGCGGCCAGCGGCCACGGAGGTGACGGTTTCCACAACAAAGCCGCGCTTTTCCATCGCCTTTGCCAAACGTTTCACAAATGTCTCGTCATCATCTACCAAAAGCAGGCTACGATCGACGCCCAGTTCGGTTGCACTATGTTCCACGGCATTCCCCTTTTTCTTTTGCTAAATCTAGGTCGCAATAGGGATTAGGTCAAATTTCTAGCTATTTTGCTGCATCTACGAAACAGGCTAGCTTTTCAGCCATATTGGGCGCGCTGATATCGCGGTCAAAAAAGTCAACAAAACCGACCTCTGGCATCATCAGATAGCTAAAGGTGGAGTGATCCATCAAGTAATACTGCGGATCGCCATCGACCTGCTTTTGGTAATAGGTCTTATAGGCAGCCGATGCAGCCTTCACTTGATCAGGCGTGCCAGTCAGACCAATCATTCGCGGGTGCATGGCATCGGTAAAGTCGCGCAGCACTTCGGGCGTGTCACGTTCAGGATCGAACGAGATAAAAACTGGGGTGACAATCTTACCCTCACTTTCCAAAATATCTACCGCCTCCGCGTTGCGGGCAGCATCCAGCGGGCAAACATCGGGGCAAAAGGTGTAACCAAAATAGACGAGCGTTGGCCCTGTAATTACGTCCTTGTCCGTCACGGTTTTTCCGTTTTCATCCATCAAGGTGAACGGCCCGCCAATCGCACCGCCGCCAACCGCGCCGCCAAGGCATTGGGCGAACTGATCTTCGCCCGCGGGTTGCGATATATACAGGATGCTGCCACCAATGAGCGCCACCACCGCCAAACCTGCCAAGCCTGCAATCAAAGCTTCGTTTTTCATGCCGCGCCCTTTCCCTTTTTACTGCGCGCCCCCTATAACACATCTATACCCATGCGCGAGGCTGACATTATGACACGCCAAGACACTGGCAATATGCGGCTGCTTCGGGTCGATTGGCTGCCGCTGCGCACGCTGATTTTGTTGCGTTGGCTGGCCGTGGTTGGGCAATTATTTGCGATATTTATCGCCAGCCAGATCTACGCCTTTCAATTACCGCTGGGCCTGTGCCTGCTTGCTGTCAGCGCCGCGATGAGCGCGAACTTCATCCTCGCAACCGTCTATCCCCCCACCAAACGCTTGTCAGAATTGGAATCTGTCGCGGCTTTGATGTTTGATCTGGTGCAACTTGCAGCGTTGGTGTTCTTGACGGGCGGTTTGACCAACCCCTTTGCATTGCTAATGCTGGCCCCCGTGATCGTTTCAGCCTCTGCGCTTAATCTGCGCGCCACCCTGATTTTGGGTGGCGCGGCGGCAACGCTGACAACATTGGTATTTTTCTTTCAAATGCCTTTGGTTCAGACTGATGGCCAAATATTTGATACGCCAATCCTGTTTAAGTTTGGCTTTTGGGTGTCGATCCTGATCGGGATTGCATTTTTGGGGCTGTATGGGCGCAAAGTGTCAACGGAACTTGCCAATATGTCCGATGCCTTGCTGGCCACGCAGATGGCCCTTGCGCGCGAGCAAAAGCTGACAGATTTGGGCGGGGTTGTAGCCGCCGCCGCACACGAGTTGGGCACACCATTGGCCACGATTAAATTGATCAGCGCCGAGATGGCCAGCGAACTGCAAGATAACCCTGCCTTGCAAGAAGACGCGTTGACGATCCGCGCCCAAGCAGACCGCTGCCGCGATATTCTGCGCGAAATGGGTAAATCAGGCAAAGATGACCTGTTGATCCGTATCGCGCCGCTGTCAGAAGTGCTGCGCGAGGCAGCAGAACCGCATGTCCAACGCGGCAAACTGCTACACTTTAAGCTACATGCCAAAGACAATACCCTGCCCGAACCTTTTATCTTGCGACGTCCAGAAATCATTCATGGTCTACGCAATTTAATCCAGAATGCCGTGGATTTTGCCGGCGGCAATGTTTGGATTGATGGGTCATGGAGCGAGGACGACATCCGCGTTGTCATCGTCGACGATGGCGCGGGTTTTCCTCCGCACTTGATCGGCCGTATTGGCGATCCGTTTTTGCGCAGCAAATCGCCGCAAACATTGGATCGCCCTGAATATGAGGGCATGGGCCTTGGCCTATTCATCGCCAAAACACTGTTGGAAAGGACGGGCGCTGCGATGTCCATTGCAAATGCGGCCGAATCGGCGCGCAGCAAGGCAAAAAGTCCGCAGCGGCGCGGTGCCGTGATCGAGGCGATTTGGCCGCGCGCGGCGCTTGCAGTTGATCGCAGCGCTGCGCTTGGGGACAACCAAGTGAATAGTTAGCGATAACGTGGGGGCAAATAGTGCAAAAGTGCGTGAATTTAAGTGCTTAGCCAAAGTTCGGCCCCAACGTTAACTTTTTGTTAATAAATACGCCCATAGGTTGAATTCATCGAATTACTTTTAAATTTTACCGAAAGCAGGTGCGGCAATGGGCTTTGGGTCTGCGGTTGACTTGATTGGGGTTGGATTGCTGCTGGCCGCATTGGGCCTAATGCTTGCAACCCTATTCAACACAGAAGGCACAAAACCCAAAATGCAAAGCCTCGCTTTGCGCAGCGAGGGGCCCATTTTCCTGTTTGACGGCGATGTTTTGGTAGATTGCAATGCATCGGCCCGCGCTGTTCTGGCACGATCAATCACGCGGGGTGGCGATTGGCACAGATTGTTGGCCTTTTTGGCGAAACACTTTGACGATATTGACGAGAAACTATCGCAGTTACCCAAACTTGGCGCACTGGCGGAAATTGCAGAAACAAACAGCGGCAAAGCGATGCTTTTGCAAGCCGAACTGAACGGCGGTCTCACCAAAATCGCGCTGATCGACCCCGATCTTGCCGATGGGCCAGGCGTCGCGCTGGCTATGTCACACCGCGCCTTGGAAACCGAGGTTCAGGAATTGCGCCATGCTATAGCCTCTGCGCCAATGCTGATGTGGCGCGAATCGCCCAAGGGCGAGGTGACTTGGGCCAATAATGCCTATGTTTTGCTGGCCAGCGCGGCACATTCCTCGCGGCGCGAGATCAGTTGGCCTTTGCCGCGCCTGTTTGACCGCGCAGCAACTTTGCAATCGGCGCAGGGGCAACGGCAAAGCGTGTCGACCGCCGCAGGAAAAACCGCATGGTTTGATTTGGTCACACTGGCCGAAGGAGCTGGCATGCTTTGCTTTGCCGCGCCAGTTGATGCCGCAGTTATTGCCGAAAACACTCTGCGCGAATTTATGCAGACCCTGTCCAAAACCTTTGCCCAATTGCCCATTGGGCTGGCTATTTTCGACAAAGATCGCAAGCTGCAAATGTTCAACCCCGCCTTGATAGAATTGACCACCCTGCCGCCAGATTTTCTAACCCGTCGGCCCACGATGCTGGCCGTGCTAGACGCAATGCGCGACCGCAATCTTCTGCCCGAGCCCAAAGATTACCACAGCTGGCGACGCCAAATTATTGAAATGGAACGTGCGGCCGCTACGGGCCTGTTTCAGGAAAACTGGGCCTTGCCCGATGGTCAAACCTTTCGCGTCACGGGTCGCCCCCACCCCAATGGTGGGCTTGCCCTGATGATCGAAGACATTTCTGGCGAAATGCAGCGCTCGCGCCGCTATCGGTCGGATTTGGAAATCAGCCAATCGGTGATTGACCAAATGG
>CAXNJD010000207.1:0-4010 GCA_964202545.1 Cypionkella sp. | reverse complement strand
GCGCAGCGGTGACTTGCCGCGATAAACCGCGATCTGGGGTGATCAGCGCAGCCTTAACCCCATCTTCGGCGGCCTTGCGCAAGATAAGTGCAATTGCCAGCGCCTCGACACGTGGCGAGGGGGCTTGCAGCAGCGTCAGCCCCGCAGTGGCCTGCACCAAATCGGGCAGCATCGGGCCATCGCGCAGCCATTGGTCAGTAACGGGGGCAGGGCGCAGCGCCAGCGATACCAAAGAATTGCGCATCGGCGCGGGGGCAGGCGTATCGGCCCACGGCTGCACATCGCCGGGCGCAAAGCCGATCTGATCCATCAGGTGGCGAAAACGGACTTGCGGATGATCTTCGCTGGTGAGCGCATCATCCATATGCCGCCACACCGCTTCTGGCAGATCAAAATCATAGCCAGGCAGAATGATCGCGCCTTGGGGCAGGGCGGCGATGGATTGCATAAGTTCAGCCGTTGCTTTGCGCGAACCTGTTGTGCCTGCGATTATCACAGGGTCTTGCGGCGGGTTGGCGTGCCACAGGGCAGACAGGGCGGCCACGGCTGCGCGTTGCCGCGCCTGCGGCCCATCGCCCGCCGCAAACAGCGGGGCAACGATGCGCAGAAAATCCTGCGTTCTTGCCCAGTGGGCGGAATAATCGCCCACATCTAACGCGGAAATCGCCTGCGGCGTGACGCCCTCGCTTTGCATTTCATCCAAAAGGCGCGATAGGCTGATGGCAAGGTCAAACGTGGCCGAACGTGGGGCTAGATCGGGCTGCGCCTGCAGCAATGCTGCGATCAGGGTCGAAATTTCCAACTGCCTGCGCAGGGGCGAGGTGACGCTATGACGCACCAAACGTGGGTCTTGATCCACCTGCGTCAGCAGACGAAAACGGGGCAGAAATTGCGCGCCTTGGCTGGTGAAAATCTGCGCAACGCGGGCCTGCATACGGTTGGTATTCAGATACAATGTCACGCGGGCCATCGCCTCGGGCGGGGCGCTGGTCATGCGTGCCTGCAATCCTGCCACAACAAGTTTGGGAAAATCGCAGCCAGGGGGTAGGGCAAAGATGCGGGGGGATGTTGTGGCGTCAAACACGCAGCAGCCTTTCCGCAATTGCAATACCATCAGGGCTGCCGACATCGCACCAACCACCATTGTGGAAGGTGCCATAGGCGCGGCCCTGTTCGATCAGCTTGTCCCAGATTAGCCCTAAAGAAAAGGCATTTTGCGGCATTTCCGCCAAGGTCGCAGGGTTCAGAATTTGTGCGCCCAGATAGATTGGTGCTTCGCGCCCTTTGGCGCGGATTAGACGGCCAATGGGGTCGATCAGAAAATCACCCCTGCCGGTGTGGCCCAGCGCATCGGCGTGGTGGGCCAGCAACAACAGCGCGTCCATCTTGTTGGCATCCCATACCGCCAGAAGCTGGGTCAAGGGGTTCTGGCCCGTCCAAACGGCATCGGAATTTAGCAGCAAAACGGGGCCTTCGCCTAGGAAGGGCAGGGCGGCGCGCAGACCGCCGCCCGTTTCCAAAATCGTATCTCGTTCCCAAGACAGCGCAATATCTTGGCCTGCCAAGTGGGCTGCAATTTGCTCGCCCAAGTAATGCAGGTTTACCACAATTCTGCACACACCCGCGCCGCGTGCAACGTTCAGCGCGTGGTCGATCAGCGGTATGCCTGCAACAGGGATCAATGGCTTTGGCACAGATTTGGTGAGCGCGCCCATGCGCGTTCCAAACCCTGCGGCAAAAATCATCAGGGGTAGGTTTGACATGTTGACCTTAGATGTTGCAGGGCGGCGGCGGTGGGCTGCGGCAGATCGCGGCCGCAAATTTTGGCCAAATCCCGCAGGGCGGGATGGGCTAGGTTTTGCTGCAAATCCCGCCAAACGCGCGGGATAAGGTGCAGGTACTGCGGCTTGCCCTGATGCGTGCAAAGCTGGGCAAATATTCCCAAAATCCGCAAGGCGCGCTGCGCACCAAAGGTGGCAAATGCGGCAGAAAAATCTGTCTCTAACTGGCCCGCTAGAGACATAAAATGGCCCTTCATCGCCGCCTGCGTTTCAGGTGAAACATCGCGCCGTGCGTCTTGCAGCAATGATATCAGATCATAGCAAGGTTGCCCCATTTGGGCGAGTTGAAAGTCCAGCAGTCCCACTTGGGCAAGGTTCGTGCGGTCGGGCAGGTGCATAAGGTTTTCGGCATGATAATCGCGCAGGATCAGAACGCACGGGCCGTTCGCGTAGCGGGCAATCGCGCTGACTAACGCGGTGTGCAGATCATCCGCCTTGAGTTGCTGCCCCGTTATCCCCGCTGCATAACGTGTTAGCGACAGCATGGCTGCATCTGCCCAATTTGCAGTGGTAAGGTTTGGCAGGCCATGCGGCGCGGGTTGGCTTTGCAGATGGTGAAGAACCTCCACCGCCTGCGCATACAGACCGATTTCGCGGTTTGGCGCGGCCTGCAAAATCCGCGCAAAAACCCCATCGCCGAAATCTTCCAGCAGCAAAAACCCTTGCACCAAATCTTGTGCGATGCAGCGCGGGGCCGACAGGCGCAGCGCGGATAGGTGGTTTGCAATCATCACAAATTGCGCAGGATCATCCACCCCGCCCAGCGGCGCGTCCATTAACACTGCACTTTGCGTGCCCAGCGTTAGGCGCATATAGCTGCGTGCAGATGCATCGCCTGCAAGCGGCGCGCGGGTGGCTGCGGCCCAACCCACCGCGTCCAAAAACGTCTCACGTTCAGCGCTGCGTGTCATGCGGAGAAGGGCGATTTCAGCGCGGCCATCAGCGCAGGAGATGCACCAGAAAGGCGCGCCATGCGCCCTTCGCTTGCCATGGCCAGCGACAGGGCAATTGCATGTGGCGGGACTTGCGCCAAACGGTCTGGCCATTCAATCAGGCACAGTGCTTTGCCTATTGCCTCTTCTAGACCCAATTCCACCAACTCAAAGCTGTGGGAAAGCCGGTATAAGTCTGCATGCCATATTTCGAACCCAGCGTCATAACATTGCACTAAAGTAAAGCTGGGCGAGGGCACTTCGGTACGCTGTCCCAAATGGGCGCGAATGACGGCGCGGGCGAAATGGCTTTTTCCTGCGCCAACTGGGCCAGACAGCAGCACTGTATCGCCCGCGCCCAAGTGGCCGGCGCAAATCTGCGCGAAACGGGTAGCGCTGGCCTCGTCTGGCAGGAATATCTGCACATCGGGGGCAATAGGAGAGAGGGCGGGCAATGACATACCCTATGTTTATCAAAGCGCCCCCCGCTGGCAAGCGGCGATCTAGCGCGCCGCCGTTGCGCTGCCCGAAACATGCTCCAGACCGCTGCCCGTGCGCTTTGGCCCCGTTGCGCGGAACGCAACCATCGTAGACCCCGCCGCCAATGGGGCGACCGCGCAGGTCAAAAGGCGCCCATCCAACAGACGCAGGTCTTTGCTCCACGCCTCGCGGTTGCCGATGGTGTGAGTAAATTCGTCAATCTCTATCCACAATTGCGTTGGCGCGGTCATGGTTTTCCATTGCGCGGTCACAGAACGAATAGTGCTATCGCCAAGGCTGGCAGCGGGATCGTGGTTCCAAAGGGTGCTGTATGCCGTGTTGCACCACAACAGATGACCGCCTTGGCCAAAAACAACAATCGCGTCTTCCATTTGGTCAATCACCGATTGGCTGATCTCCAAATCCGACCGATAGCGGCGCGAGCGTTGCATTTCGCCAGAAATATCTTCGATCATCAGGGCAAGCCCCCCATTGGGGTGGGGGCGTCCCGTTACGCGAAAGGTTTGACCATCGGGCAAGGCCCAGTTTTCCTGAAACAGGCCCGAAGCGGCCGCACGTTCCATTTCAATGATTTGGCGGCGCCAGTTGTGGTAATCTTTGGGTTCGGGCAAAAGATTGCGGTCGCGCATTGCGTCTAGCACGGCCAGCATCGTTGGCCTGCGCGTTAGAAAGTCTGGCGGCAGGGTGGTCAATTCTATCAAGGCGGGGTTGAACATTTGCAGCTTGCGATCTTTGT
>CAXNJD010000206.1:0-4040 GCA_964202545.1 Cypionkella sp. | reverse complement strand
TCAAGGGGGTTGAGTAAAGGGCCGAAGGTTTCCCTTCGGCCCCCACTCTCTCGGTGCGCGTCTCCTTGCACCCTTCCGCGAAACCCTTAGTTCCGCGCCTTATCTACCATCTTGCCCTTGGCGATCCACGGCATCATGTCGCGCAGTTTTTTGCCTACCAGCTCGATCTGGTGTTCGTCGTTGCTGCGGCGCGAAGCCTTAATCGTGGGTTGGCCCACGGCGTTTTCCAGCATGAAATCGCGCACGAATTTGCCTGATTGGATATCCGACAGCACGGCTTTCATACGGGCTTTGGTTTCCACGTAGGGCAGGATGCGCGGGCCGCTGACGTATTGGCCATATTCGGCGGTGTTGGAAATCGAGTAATCCATGTTGGCAATGCCGCCTTCATAGATCAGATCGACGATCAGCTTCACTTCGTGCAGGCATTCGAAATAGGCCATTTCAGGCTCGTATCCCGCTTCAACCAGCGTCTCAAAGCCCATACGGATCAGCTCGACAAGGCCGCCGCACAGAACGGCTTGTTCGCCGAACAGGTCGGTTTCGCATTCTTGGCGGAAGTTGGTTTCAATGATGCCGCTGCGCCCGCCGCCGATGGCGCTGCAATAGGACAGGCCGATTTCCATCGCTTTGCCTGTTGCGTTTTGGTGCACGGCCACAAGGCAGGGCACGCCGCCGCCTTTGGTGTATTCGCCGCGCACGGTGTGGCCAGGGCCTTTGGGGGCCATCATGATCACGTCAACGCCAGCTTTGGGTTCGATAAGGCCGAAATGCACGTTCAGACCGTGGGCAAAGGCAATGGCCGAGCCTTCGCGCAGGTTGTCGTGGACGTATTTCTTGTAGGTTTCTGCCTGCAATTCGTCGGGCATCGTGAACATGATGACATCGCACCATGCAGCGGCTTCGGCGATGTCCATGACCTTGAGGCCCTCGGCCTCGCATTTTTTGGCCGAGGCGGAACCCGGGCGCAGTGCGACAACGACGTTTTTCGCGCCAGAATCGCGCAGGTTTAGCGCGTGGGCGTGGCCTTGCGACCCGTAGCCCAGAATGGCGACCTTTTTGTCTTTGATCAGGTTAATATCGCAGTCACGATCGTAATAGACGCGCATGGCGTTCCCTCCAGTTAGTGATAGGGAGATCATAGAGGTTTCGCGCGGCATTTGGGTTCAAAATTTGACAAATCGTTGCAATATGTGTAAGGTTCATTCGCATAACTATAACTTCGTGAAAATTTCATGCAGCTTGATGAGACTGATCGCCGTATCCTGCGCCATTATTTGGATGCGCCAGCGCAGGATCGCGCAGCATTGGCTGCCAAGGCAGGGGTGACGGGGGCGACGCTGTGGCGGCGGCTGGACAGGCTGCAAGCGGCGGGGCTGATTGGGGCGGCAAAGGCAAAGATCAATTGGCGGAAATTGGGCTATGAGGTGGAGGTTTCATTGCGCTTTACGCTGGATAAAACCAACCCGCGCGCCTTTGACGAATTTATCGCAGCCGCCCGTCTTGTGCCCGAAGTGGTGGCGATTGAAACGTTTTTGGGGCGGGTGGAGGTGCGCCTGAATGTGATCGCAAAGGATATGGGCGAATATCAACAGATCTACCGGGCGCATATTCTGACCCTGCCGCATATCGCCGATATTGAGGCGTTGATGCTGATATCCACGATTAAGGACAGCGAGGGGTTGCCGCTGTGAAGGGGGCGCTGTGATGGAAATTGACGACACAGATCGCGCAATTCTACGTGCGCTGGCCGCAGATGCCCATGCAAATGCGGGCGAGATTGGCCGCGCTTTGGGTATTTCGCAGCCAAGTGCATGGCGACGGATCAAGAGGCTAGGCGATGCGGGTGTGATTGACGGGGCACATGTGCCTGCCGACCGCGCGGGGCTTGGCTTTGGCGTGACGGTGTTTTTGGGCATTAAACTGGCCACCAAGGGGCGCACCAGCCTAGAGGAATTCGAGCGCGCGGTAATTGCAATTCCTGAAGTGCAGGTGGTGCAGCATGTGCTGGGGCTGTTTGATTATCGCCTGCGCGTGGTGGCCCGCGATATTGCCGATTTCGAGCGGGTTTTGCGCCGCCGTATCATGGTGCTGCCTGCTGTGGGGCAGGTCGAGGCGAATGTGCTGCTGAGCGAAGAGCGCCGCGATGGGCCGATTTAGGGCGCACAAATATGGTCGCAAATAGACCTGACTTTGCGCGCCCGCCCGCCTAATCTGCCGCCAAAAGCAGGAGCGCGGCGATGAAAATCAGCAAACTGGAAACCTTTGGCAATGAATTTGTCGCCTTTGCGAAGGTGACAACCGATACGGGCGATACGGGCTGGGGGCAGGTGTCGACTTATAACGCCGATCTCACGACCGAAGTGTTTCACCGCCAAGTTGCGCGCCACGTGGTGGGGCGTTCTGCTCTGGATATCAAAGACGCGCTGGAATGGGTATACGAGCGCGAGCACAAGTTTCAAGGCAGCTATTTGCGCCGTGCGCAAACGGGGCTGGATACGGCGCTTTGGGATTTGCACGGAAAATTGGCGGGCAAGCCTGTGGTGGAACTGCTGGGCGGCGCACCGGGCAAACTGCGCGCCTATGCGTCTAGTATGAAGCGCGACATTACCCCTGCTGATGAGGCGGCGCGGTTTGTTAAGCTGCGCGATGAGTTTGGCTTTGATGCGTTCAAATGGCGCGTTGGGGCGGAATGCGGGCGGAACGGCGATGAATGGGAAGGGCGCACTGCCGAAGTAGTGCCTGTTGTGTCAAACGCGCTGGGGGACGGGATTGCCAAGCTGGTCGATGGCAATTCGTGCTACTCGCCTGCGCGCGCGATTGAAGTGGGCAAGATGCTGCAAGACAATGGGATTTCGCATTTTGAAGAACCCTGCCCCTATTGGGAGATGGAGCAAACGGCCGAAGTGCGCGCGGCGCTTGATTTGGACGTAACGGGCGGCGAGCAGGATTGCGAATTGCAAATCTGGGCGCGGATGGTTGATTTGGGGGCAGTCGATGTGGCCCAACCCGATGTGATGTATATGGGCGGGATCACCCGCACGTTGGAGGTGTGCAAAATGGCCGCAGCGCATGGTTTGCCAGTTACCCCGCATGCCGCGAACCTGTCCCTAGTGACCATGTGCACGATGCATCTTTTGAAGGCCATTCCTAATGCAGGCAAATATCTGGAATTCTCGATTGAGGGTTTGGATTATTACCCGTGGCAGGACGGGTTGTTTTTGGGCAACCCTTACCGCATTGAAGATGGCTGCGCGATTGTGCCAGAGGGTCCAGGTTGGGGGATTGAGATTAATCCCGCTTGGCTGGAACGTGCCAGTTACCGCGCCACAACTTTAGATTAGACTTCAGATTATCGTTTTCGCAGGAGAGCCCGATGACTTTGCCCTATGCACAAATTGACGAAGGTGGTTTGCAAGAATTTTCGGTGGTGTTTACTGACCGCTCGCTTAACCATATGTCCGCCCGATTTGGCGGCGCGATGCGCGAGATTTCTACCTTGCTTAAGCAGGTTTACAACGCCGATGCGTTGGCGCTGATCCCTGGTGGCGGCAGTTATGGGATGGAGGCGGTGGCGCGCCAGTTTGGTCAAGGGCGCAATTTGGTGGTGCGCAATGGGTGGTTTTCTTATCGCTGGAGCCAGATTTTCGATGCGTGCCAGATTGGCGAGACGCATGTAGTGATGGCCGCGCGGCAGGGCAATTCGGATACTTCGCCCTATGCCCCGCCGCCGATAGATACTGTGGTGGCGCGTATCCGCGAAACCAGTCCACAGGCGGTTTTTGCCCCACATGTGGAAACCAGCGCGGGGATTATTCTGCCAGATGATTATATCGCCGCGATGGCCGCCGCTGCGCATGAGGTGGGCGCGCTGATGGTGCTGGATTGCATTGCATCGGGCTGTATCTGGGTGGATATGGCCGCGCTTGGCGTGGATGTTCTTATCTCTGCCCCGCAAAAAGGGTGGTCGGCCAGCCCCAGCGCAGGGGTGGTAATGCTATCGGCCGCTGCTGAGGCGCGGTTGGCGGAAACAACATCGA
>CAXNJD010000205.1:0-4051 GCA_964202545.1 Cypionkella sp. | reverse complement strand
AGGTCAACCGAAAGGATGAAACCATCGTCGAGACGCCAACATTCGCCGCCATCGCCAGCATCAGCGCCATTAGGGCCAGTGACAGACTGGGTAGTTGTTGGCGCGTGTCGGCCCAAATCCACTGTGCCACAGGGCCGCGCGCGCCCGCGCCGCACAGGCGCAGACCTAATGAAAGTGCAAACGGCAAGGCCAGCGCGCCCCCAATCAACAACGCGCCCAGCATCGCAAATCCTGCAACCAGCCCGTTCCCCCACATGGCCAGTCCGCCCGCAACCGCCAAAAGCGCCAGCGCCGCAAAAATCATTCCGTTTGTCCGCGCCATGGCAAAGGCTTGGGGCTGCGCACTGACAAGCAGTGGCAACTTTGACAGCGCCCTAAACGCCCCACCACCCGCAAGCACGGCCCCGCCCATTGCAATACCAAGGCTGGGCAGCCACCACTGGATGCGAAAGGCCAAACTGCTGCCCAACTCTGCGCCATAAAGCCCGCGCAAACTGGCCGCTACATCGGGCAACAGGGCGGCGGCCACCACATAGCCAAGGCCCACGCCAATGGCCCCTGCAAGGGCGGCCAGAACCAGCAATTCGGCCAGCATCAAGCCCATTATGGCCCGCAAAGGCGCGCCCATTGCCCGCAGGCTGCGCACCATCACGCGGCGCTGTGCAAAGGCAAGACCAATCGCGCCGTGCACAATAAACAAGCCTACGGCAAAAGATAAAAAGCCAAAGGCCGTCAGGTTAAGATGAAAACTATCTGTCAGGCGGGCCACATCCGCCGCCTGTTGCGGTTGGGTTTGGGTCAAATGGGCCGCCACCTCGGCCAGAGGGCGGCGGGTGATCGGCTGGACTGTTGCCACAATCAAGCGGTCTATTTGCCCAATCCTGCCCAAAATGCGCTGTGCTGCGCCAATATCTGTGATCGCCATATCTGGGCCAATGTCCGCGCGCGCGACACCATTTTGACCTTGGGGCAATTTGGCCAGAACATCTGCGCGCGCGAAAATCTGGCCTTCACCCAAAATAAATGCCGCCAAATCAGGAATGCCAGCGCCGATCTGCAAGCCAGTGCCTTGCGGTGCGGTCAGCGGATCAATCCCCATCAAAGTGATCCCCGCAAAATCACCTTCAATCACAGGCGAGACAAGCCAGCCTGCACGGCGCAGGGCAATATAGTCGTCCATATCCATGATCTGCCCGTCTTTGGGCATGATCTGAGCAAATCGGGCCGTATCCATTGTGCCTGCGGCGGTCGCATAGCTGGCGCGCGCCTCGGTGTTAATGGCCTGAACGCCCGCCCAAAGCGCCGTACCCAGCGCAAGCCCCGCAATCAGCGTAAACAATTGCAGCGGGTTGCGCCGCCAATGACTGATCAGCGCGGCAAAAATAGCGCGTCTCATGCAATGCGCCCGTTTGTAAGGTTCAATCGCTGTGGCATCCGTGCAGCCAATCGCTGCGAATGGGTGACCAAAACCAAGCCTGCCCGCGTTTCGGCAACCAATTCGCACAAAAGGGCAAATACGCCGTCTGCTGCCGCCTCGTCCAAATTGCCCGTCGGCTCGTCTGCCAGAACTAACTTTGGCTGGGCGGCCAAGGTGCGGGCAATTGCCACGCGCTGCTGTTGCCCGCCTGACAAAGCCTCGGCGTATTTAGCCACATGATCGGTCAGACCCAAACGATGGGCCAGCCGCGCACATAATGCCGCATCATGCCGACCCGCAAGACGCGCGTGAAAGGCAATATTTGCCCCAACATCCAGCGAAGGGATCAGGTTAAACTGCTGAAAGATAACACCAACCACATCGCGCCGCAACTTGGCGCGCGCGCTGTCATCAAGCCCCGTCATTGCCTGGCCATCAATCACAACATCCCCGCTGTCAGGGCTGTCCAGCCCGCCAATCAGATGCAGCAATGTGCTTTTGCCCGACCCAGATTCCCCCGTCAGCGCCAGCATTTCGCCCGCGCGCAAATCAAACGACACGCCGGCAAGCACAGGCACGTTTGGATAAGATTTGGTTACGTTTTCAACATGCAATAACATCTTCACCCCCGCATACAGGTAACCCGCAGTGTGGCAAAGAAAAGGGGGCGCAAGCAAAGTGAGGCAACGCATAGCCCAGTTATCATCGGTTTTCTTATAGAACCAATGGCCGATTACATGATGTCTACGGGCGGCCCCCGCATTTTTTTAAGGGGTGCATTTGTAGAATTGACGCGGCCATCTTCAGTTTCCTAGCAGGTGTTATGCCGCCGATGCCCATGTTGTGGCGGTCGTTGTTGTAAGTCCATAGCCATTGCGTGGCGTGATGTTGGGCATCCTCGATGCTTTCGATGATGTATTCGTTCAGCCACTCCTGCCAGACAGTGCGGTTCTAATGCTCAATATAGGCGTTCTGCTGCGGTTGTATGGGTTGGATATGCTGAATGGTTATTCCCAGTTCCTCGGCCCAGATCAGAAGCTTGCCACTGATGTATTCTGGGCCGTTTTCAACCCGAGTGGTTGGCTTGCCGCACCACTCGATGATGCGTTTCAGGCTGCGAATGACCCGTTCTGCGGGCAGCGAAAAGTCAACCTCGATCCCAAGCCCCTCGCGGTAGAAGTCATCCAGCACGTTGAGCGTCCGGAATTGGCGGCCATCTGCCAGCCTGTCTGCCATAATGTCCATCGACAAGGTGATATTCGGTGCATCAGGCACCGCCAGAACATCCGGCTTCTCCCATTTCAGCCGCTTTCGAGGCTTGATCCGCAGGTTCAGTTCCAGCTCGCATCAGATACGATAGACGCGTTTGTGGTTCCACGGGTGGCCCTTCACGTTGCACGGGTGCAGAAAACACACGCCAAACCCCCAAGTTTTGCGGCCATCCGTCAGGTCTGTCAGAAGATCGGAAATCTGATCATTCTCCGCCCGTAGCTTTGGGCCATAGCGATAGCAAGTCTCGCTGACCCCAAAGGAACGGTAAGCCAGCGCAAAGGGTGCACCTCGCCGTTGAACCGCGACTGCGGCCATCTCGCGGCGTTGACCCTGTCGGGGTTTGCCTGCAAACTGGTGTCAGGCAGCGGATGGCCCAGCACCTTTTTTCCAAGCGCCTCCCCTAGCAAATCGGCCTGCACGCTCAAATCCGCAGACATCCGCTTCAGCCGAAGGTTGTCCCTCGCCATTGGGCTTGAACCAATGGCGCACCAATGGCTCGATCCATCGCCTCCATTTGACTGATCAAGGACGCATCCATGCCGTCATACTTTGATCTCCACTTGTAAAAAGAGGCGCTGCTCATGCCATGTCCCCCGCAAAGCTCAGCCAAAAGGCACGCCGCCTTCGGCTTGACACAAAATCGCGTTGATCTGCGCCTCAGTTTATCTACTTTTCTTTATTCGAAATCTCCTCATGCATCTTGCCGAGAAAATTCTACTTTTGCAGCCCCTTAAATTCGGGGGAATTACCTTCCATTCTTAAGAGGGTATCAAACGTTCAAACCGTGGGATCAAACAACTAGAGACTTACCCAGTTGGCGGTAATGATCTATCTAGATACTAGACATTAGCGCGTTCAACGAAAAATATTGCTAAACTTGTAGGCCTTGCCTGCAATTTACGAGGGCCACTTGACATGCAAACCTTGCCGCAGATCACCTTGGCCCTTGTTGTCGGCACCATTGGCGGCGCGGTGTTTTATCTTTTGAACTTACCCCTGCCGTGGATGCTCGGCGCGCTTTTCGCAACGATGACTGCCTCTCTAGCCAAAGCACCTATCCTTGGCCCCGCTGGATTGCGACCGGCGGTCGTTGCAGTGATCGGTGTGCTGCTTGGCTCGCACTTCACGCCCGATATCATCGCCGAGGCTAGTGCTTGGACCAGCACTGTGGCGATCCTTATTGTGTATGTCATCGTCGTAGCTCTGGTCGTGGTTCCCTTCTACCGCTTTGCCGGCAGGTTCGACTGGGTCACCGCCTATTTTGCTGGAATGCCAGGCGGGCTGTCCGAGATGATAGAGATCGGCGAGGCAAGCGGGGCCAAACCAGCGCCGATCATTCTGGCCCACAGCCTGCGCATCGTG
>CAXNJD010000204.1:0-4064 GCA_964202545.1 Cypionkella sp. | reverse complement strand
GCCAGCGCGCGCGTTGTGGGAATGCCAAGCGCCGCCATTGCTTCTGATACCAGATATTCGCGCAGCATCGGGGCCAAATGCGCGCGCCCATCGCCGCCGCGCGAAAAGGCGGTGCGGCCCGACCCTTTCAGATGCAGATCAAACCGCGCGCCTTGGGGGGTAATAACCTCGCCCAAAAGATGCGCGCGCCCATCGCCCAGCACGGGGGAAAACCCGCCAAACTGATGCCCTGCATAGGCCATCGCGCGCGGCGTGGCGCCGTCGGGCCAGCCTGCCCCCGAAAACCACTGCGCACCGTTTGTGCGCAATGCGTCCAGCGGCAGGCCAAGCTGCGCTGCCAGCGCCTCGTTCAACACCACAAGCGCGGGCGCTGGTGCGGCTTCGGGTGTTTGTTCCAGCACGCCGTGAGGCACATCGGCGGCAAAGCTGTGGTGCAAGATGATCATGGCGCGAATGTAAGGCGCGCGGGCGCGAATGCCAACTGCCCTTTCCAATCGCCCTTCAAGAATTCAGCTTGGGCCAAGATCGTTGACAGCGCCCGCCCCCACGCCCTAGCCTTCGATCAGCACAGCCATAGGAGCGCGCCATGATCACCGCCCAGACCATCACATCGCCTCGCCTGACCACCCGCGTCTTGACCAGCGGGTCAGAGGCGGGAACCCCCGTGATTTTCATCCATGGCAATCTGTCATCCGCTGATTGGTGGCAGGGGGTGATGGCGCGGTTGCCCGCGCAGTATCGCGCCATCGCGCCTGATCTGCGGGCCTATGGCGCGGCGGACGCTATGGCAAAAGTTGACGCCGCGCGGGGCATGCGCGACTTTTCAGATGATCTGGCCGCGATGATGGACGCAATAGGGATCACGGCCGCGCATTTGGTGGGCCATTCGCTGGGCGGGGCTGTTTTGTGGCAGTTCATGGCCGATTATGCAGACCGCGCGCTTTCGGTCACCCAAGTGGCCCCCGGCAGCCCATATGGCTTTGGCGGATGCAAATTGGGCGGCACGCCCTGCGCGCCAGACAATGCTGGCAGTGGCGGTGGGGCAGTGAACCCCGAATTTGCGCGGCTGTTGGCAGCGGGGGATCGCGGCGATGCAAGCCCGTTTCACCCGCGCAACATTCTAAATACCTATGTCTGGAAGCCGCCTTTTGTGCCTACCGAGATTGAGGTGCTGCTGGACGGTGCCCTTTCGCAACATTGCGGGCCACAAGATTACCCTGGGGACGCCGCGCCATCGCCAAACTGGCCCATGGTTGCGCCCGGCAAATTCGGGCCCATCAACGCCATGGCCCCTATCTATCAAGCCGAACCTTTGGGATTTTTGCGCGCCGCTTGCCCCGTTTTGTGGATACGCGGCGCGGATGACCCTGTTGTATCAGACGCCTCGCTGTTTGATCTGGGGACTTTGGGCCAGCTTGGCGCGGTTCCAGGTTGGCCAGGGGCAGATGCATATCCGCCCCAACCGATGATTGCACAAACCACGGCCGCGCTGGCCGCCTATGCCGCAAACGGGCGCGTGGTGCAAAGCCATGTTATGCAGGGTTGCGGCCATTCACCCTATCTAGAACACCCCGTCCAGTTTGATGGCATTTTGCATCCGTTTTTGGCGCGGGCCTAGTGGCCGTTTAGCGCAGGCTGGCCGGCGCCAAGGCGCGCGATAGGCTGGCCTCGCCCTGCCCATGCACTGCGGGACTATAGCCCGCAATCGTATCGCGCCGCGCGGTATCCAGCAGTTGGTTGGCAATTTGAGTATGGCTTGCCCTAGTGAATTTGCTTTTCAAAATGGCGGCATAGCCTGACACAATCGGCGCGGCAAATGACGTGCCCATAAGGCCTGTTGCGCGGCTGTTGACCCCCACGACCAAAAACTGATTCTGCACAGTGGTGTTCGCACCCGCAAAGTTGGAATAACTGGCCAGTGAAGCCCCCTGCGACGTGGTGCCATTGCTGGATAAAGCCCCCACAAAGATAACCGACTGTGCGCCAATCAGATCGCGGCTCAAAAGATCGCTCCGCCCTGCATCGTTCGCAGCGGCCAAGGCAACCCCATCATTCCCTGCCGCTTTGACCACCACGGCGGCGCCTGTTTTGGCATATTTGATCAGTGATGATTCTTGCTGGTTCCAGTTCACATCTCCCGTGCTTGCGCGGTAAAAAATTCCATAGCTTAGGTTCATAACATTGAACCCGCTTTGCAGCTTTACGGGTGTTGAACTGCGCGAAAAATCATGCGCAAAGGTGCGCGCATCCAGCGCCACCATCGATGCTTGTTTGCGTGTCCAACTGCCATGCGCCAACGTTTCGCTGCGCCCCGACATGGTGCCGCGCAGGCGGTAGGATGTGCCAAAGCTATCGACCAGCGTGATGTTTGTCCCGCGCCCGCGATACCCCTTCGCCCAAGCGGCAGGCACATCGCTGTGCATCCATGCAGAGCCAGTGGCAGAGGTCAATGCGACAGAGCGCACAGCCGTTACCCTTGCAGGGCGCGGCGCAGGGCGCAGCGTGCTTGATCTGGGATTTAAGGTGTTGCGCGCCTGCGACAGCGCCGACGCGAGGGCAGGTTTTGTGCCAAGACCGAAATCGGCGGAGCTAAATGCAATGGCGCTTGCCGCAGCCCCATCAGTGCGCGGTTGCGCTGATGCTGGCTGAATTTGCCCCAACAAAAACGCCAGCGACATCGCAGCAAAAGTGCTGTGCTTCACCTTCATAAAACCACCCAATCTTGAACGACCCACAGCGTTAATTTACGCCGACTACGTTAATTTTGGCCGTCAAATGGAGTTGAGCAAAGCTAGACTAAAGGAGTAGTGAAAGTGCGTTAACCATTTCAGGTTTCCGTAATTATCTGAATATAAAGGGAAAAATTGCGCCCCTTGGCAGGTTGGCGCGAAACAACGGACAATTTTATGCATTTGGTCACGGCCCCTTACGCGCAGGGCCATATTTTTAAGCAAAACAACTAAGCTGAGGTGAAAAATGCAAGGTGGTCGGGGCGGCGGGATTCGAACTCGCGACCTACGGTACCCAAAACCGTCGCGCTACCAGACTGCGCTACGCCCCGACGTTCCTTGCGAGGCGGTAATTACGCCCAAAGCGCGGCTTTGAAAAGGGATAGGGGCGAAGATTCTGCGCAAAATCGCAAAAATATTTATCCAAGACTTTTGCCGCTATTCTGGCGCGCAGTCTGACCCTGCAATGCTGGGGTGATGCAGCGCGCCACCTGCGGCGATGCCCATCCGTGCGGCAAGCCCGCCGTTGATTTCCAGCACATAGCGCACGCCATCCCCGCCATCGATAACTGTGCGATCCAAGGGCACTGCGTTGGCGTGCACTTTTAAAATCGTGCCATCATCGCTGGCAAAAATCAAATCAAGCGGGATCAGCGTATTGGCCATCCAAAACTGCGCGCGCTGCGCACTATCATAGACAAACAGCATCCCTGCCGCACTGGCCATTTGAGGGCGGTTCATCAAGCCTTGGGCGCGCTCGGCTTCGGTATCGGCAACTTCGACAGAGAATTCCTGCCGCGCGTTTGGGGTTTGCACAGAAATGCGCTCAGGCACGCAAGCGGCCTGTGCCATAATGGGTGCAAACACACCAAAACTCTCGAAGATCAGGGCGCCAGCGCCGCGTCCCATGCCAGAACTTGCACTGCCATTTTGCCGCGCTTGCCATCGGTTACACGCAAACATATTGCTTCCCCCGCCTGCAAATCGGCAAAGCCTGAATGGTTCAGCACTTCGATATGCACAAACACATCTTCGGACGACCCATAGACATTGGCAAAGCCAAACCCTTTGACCTTATCAAACCACTTGACCCGCGCGGGCGCAATAGGCAGCTGAAGCAGCTGCTCGGTGGTCAGTTGGTTTTCCTCTTCGGACAGGGTAATCGGCATACCAATGGCAGCCTCTATTTTGACCACCTCTACTGCCTGCAACCCACGCTGGGTGGCCTGAACGCGAAAGGAAATCGGCGTGCCATCGGCCACCGAACTTTGGCCATAGTTGCGCAGAACATTGGCATGCAGCAGCACATCAGGCCCGCCTTGATCTGCAACGATA
>CAXNJD010000203.1:0-4067 GCA_964202545.1 Cypionkella sp. | reverse complement strand
GCAAATGCAGTGCCCTCGCCGTGGCGGGGGCACTGGCATTTCCCTACAAACGGGCATAGGTAGGGCGCAACCAAAGGTGCCTCATGCGCAAAAATACCGCCACTTCTGCCGATATCCCCGAACAATCCGCCAGCGGATGGGTCACCATTCGCCGCGTAATTCCCTATCTTTGGCCCGATGGGCAGGCGTGGGTGAAACGTCGCGTGGTGGCGGCGCTGGTGCTTTTGTTGCTGGCAAAATTGGTTGGCTTTACAACGCCTTATCTTTATAAACTGGCAGTCGATGCGCTGGGGGCGGGCGCCGCGCCTGCCGAAATGATGATGCTGGGGGCAATTGGCCTGACAGTGGCTTACGGCCTTGCGCGGCTTGGTTCGGTTTTGGGCAACGAGTTGCGTGATGCAGTGTTCGTGCGCGTGGGGCAGCGGGCGCTGCGCGCGCTGGCGCTGGAAACCTTTACCCATATTCACCGCCTGTCCTTGCGCTATCACATCACGCGCAAAACGGGGGGATTGTCGCGCATTATCGAACGTGGGGTCAAAGGCGTTGATTTCTTGTTGCGATTCTTGCTGTTTTCCATCGGGCCGCTCACGCTGGAACTGATCCTTGTCTCGCTGTTTTTCGCCGTCTATTTTGGCTGGGCCTATATGGTTGTGGTCGTGGGCACGATCTATCTTTACGTGACCTTTACCTTTAAAATCACCGAATGGCGGGTGAAAATTCGCCGCCAGATGAATGATCAGGATTCAGATGCCAACCAAAAGGCCATCGACAGCCTGCTGAACTTTGAAACGGTCAAATATTTCAACGCCGAGACGCGCGAGGCCCAGCGTTACGACGGCGCTATGGCTGCCTATGAGGGGCTGGCGGTTAAAACGGGCTATTCGCTGTCTTTGCTGAATGCGGGCCAATCGCTGATCATCACATCGGGGCTTGTGGCCGTGATGGTGATGGCGGGCTATGGCGTGCAGGCTGGCGCATTGACGGTGGGCGATTTTGTCATGGTCAACGCCTATATGATTCAAATCACAATGCCGCTGGGCTTTTTGGGTACAGTGTACCGCGAAATCCGTCAGGCGTTGGTGGATATGGGCGAGATGTTCGGCCTGCTTGGCCAACCCGCCGAGGTGAAAGACGCACCCAATGCCAAGCCGATTGCGGTGACGGGCGGCGAAGTCACTTTTGATAACGTTCAATTCGCATATGATCCTGACCGCGCCATCCTAAAGGGTTTGTCCTTTACCCTAAAACCTGGGCAGAGGGTGGCCTTTGTTGGGCCATCGGGGGCAGGCAAATCCACCATCGCGCGGCTTTTGTTCCGCTTTTATGATGTCACGGGCGGCGCTGTGCGCATTGATGGGCAAGATCTGCGCGATGTCACGCAAACATCACTGCACCAGATGATTGGGATCGTGCCGCAGGATACGGTTTTGTTTAATGATACGATTTATTACAACATCGCCTATGGTAACCCAGACGCCCCGAAAGCCGATGTCGAGGCGGCTGCAAAAGCGGCGAAAATTCACGATTTCATCGTGTCCTTGCCGCAAGGATACGAGACAACCGTGGGCGAACGCGGGCTAAAGCTGTCGGGCGGTGAAAAACAGCGCGTGGGTATTGCCCGTACTTTGCTGAAAAACCCGCCCATTTTAGTTTTGGACGAGGCGACATCTGCGTTGGATACGCAAACCGAACAGGATATTCAGGTATCTTTGCGCGAAATGGGGCAGGGGCGGTCGGTGCTGATGATTGCGCACCGCCTGTCCACCATCGCCGATGCGGATGCGATTTTTGTGCTTGAGGGCGGTGTGATCACCGAAACGGGCAAGCATGACGCGCTGCTGGCAAAGGGGGGCAAATATGCCGCCATGTGGGCGCGCCAATCGGCGGGCGAGGAAGACCACTCCAACGATGTGGCGGCGCAGTAGCAGGCAAAATAATTACTGCGCGCCGATTTGCGCAGCCAATCCCAGATCGGGGATCAGTTTGATCGCGCTGGCGCGCAGCGGGCCTTCGCCTTGGCGCATTTGCACGAAAGCCACGATCACCCCGTCAAGGCTGATTTCTGTCGCGGCCATCGTGACGTTGTAGTTCAGCGCAATCACCGGTTCGGGCTGCCCAGCTGGATAATCAATTTCCATAGCGTCGGTTTGGGTGAAATCGGCCAGCACTTCGGGCTGCCACGCTTCGGGCGTGTTCAAGTCCAGCAGCTGATCAATCGGGGCGGGAAACTGGTCTGGGAAAACCCGTGCCTCTACGCCCAAAAGAAAGGGGCTTTCGAACGGCTTGCGCAAATCTTGCGCCGGCACTGGCGTGGCATCGGCAAACCCGTTCAGGGCCGTGCGGATAGAGGAAAGATCCATTTTTCACTCGCAAGGGTTAAGTGCAGATATGGTATCTTCTACCTAAGGGTTGCGGTGAAAGCATGTTTCAAATACGGCCAGTTTGTGAAAGCTTATGGCGTGATTGGGGCGGTCGAAATCGCCCCCAGCGTCAGCACGCCCGATGTGTCCACCACACGGACAATCACATTGCCATCTGCCAGCACATTCACCTCTCCCGCCACGGGCGATGGTGCAATGGAGATCACAGGCGCGCCGTCGGTGGCGGTATAGCTGACAACAATCGTCTCACCCGCCGCAAAATCTTCGATCCGCGTTAGCCCCGTTGCGCCAAACTGCGCCTCAGCTATGAAAAAGCGGTCACTTCCCCCGCCGCCAAAGGCAACATCGCCTGCACCAGCCCAAATGGCGTCATTGCCTGCGCCGCCGTTCAGCGTATCTGCCCCGTCATTTTGCGCGGCTGTCGAGGTGTTATCGCCGCCCACGCCATAACCGCGCAAACTATCATCGCCCGCCCCGCCAAAAAGCTGGTCGCTGCCCGCGCCGCCTTCGATTTGGTCATTGCCGTCGCCGCCAAAGGATTGGTCATTGCCAAGGCCACCAAAAAGGCCATCATCGCCCAGCCCGCCATCCAGCGTGTCATTGCCAGCCTCGCCCGCCAAAGTGTCGCCGCCGTCACCGCCGTAAAGGGCGTCATCGTCCAAACCGCCGCTTAAGTTATCCACGCCCGCGCCGCCCAGAAGCGTATCACTGCCCGCGCCGCCCGCCAGCGTATCTGCGCCAGCCCCGCCAAGTGCCCTGTCATTGCCCGCGCCCATATCGCCGCTATCGTTGCCTTCACCCAGATCGGCGTAATCGGCGGTGTTAGAACCCGTGAAGGTGTCATTGCCACCTTCTGCGAAATATCCCGTGCCTTTGCTGGCGCTTAATGTGTCTGCGCCCGCTGTGCCAAAACGTTCTTCGGCATAATTTGCGGGCACATAATTGTTATCGCTGACCGATGATGGCACCAGCGTGATGTCGCTTGCGGTTAGATTAGTCACCCCTGCCAGCGTGGCCACCACGCGGCCATCAAGGCGGATCAGGCTGGATTGTCCGTTTGCCGAAAGATCAATTGTCAGATTGGGCGAGATCGGGGCACCCGCGGTGTCAAACGCGCGCGGATAGATGATGTTCAGCCGATCTGCGCCTGCTTGGAAATCTTGCACCAAGATGCGGTCATCCCCATCATTCCAGCGCATGTCCAAATCAAAAATGTCATTACCCGCGCCGCCCGTGCCCAGATCGCCGCGCCCAAGGATCAAGTGATCACTGCCCGCGCCGCCAAACAATTGGTCTTGGCCATCGGGGGCGGATGCGGTGTCTAGCCCGCCATAAAGCGGTAACAGGCCCGACAGCGTATCATTGCCCGCATCGCCAAAAATGGTGTCATCGCCCATCCCGCCCCAGATCGAATCAGCGCCCGCACCGCCGTAAGCCAGATCGTCGCCCGCGCCCATTGACGCAGTATCAGCGCCATCGCCCAGCAGGCCAAAATCATTCCCCGCCGATGCAGACAACAGATCATCGCCTGCGCCAAGGGTGAATTTGGTGTTTTCATTTTGCGCCGAAACAGTGTCGTTGCCTGCCGTGCCATTTTGGGCAAAGTCATATGTGGGATTATCATCACCAGTGTCGTCTGAAGTGTCATTCGCGCTGCCATTGATAAGATTAAGAGCGAATGTGCCG
>CAXNJD010000202.1:0-4070 GCA_964202545.1 Cypionkella sp. | reverse complement strand
TAATGGGCAATTCTCCGAGAGTTTTGCCCTCCGGTAAAGACGGGGCGGTTCATTTCGCAAGGCGGCGATGGTTTCATCAGGGATCAGGTCTTTGGCATTCGCATCCACGATCACGCGGGCAATGCGCGCCTCGCCACTCGATTCAAAGTTGCGAATATAGGGCTTTTGGCATTCAAAATCGGTTGCATTTGGTGCATCAAGAAATTGACCTATATAATCTTCATTTCCGCAATCTTGCGGCTCGCTGGCAAGAGCGGTGCCTACCGCGGCTAAGACCAGAACAATTGCTCGAATCAGATTCTGGCTCATGTCACCCTCCACGGTTGAAACGCAGCAAATCAGATCACCCACAAAACTCAAGCGTTATTTGGCGCGGTGGCATGGTTGCCTAACTCCAAAGGCCGCCTATCTGCACCCAGTGGCAGCGCCAGCCATCTGCCATACGCTGGCCACACGCCTGCAATACGCGGGCCATACGCAAAACATACGGGGAAACGGGCGAAATGCGCACACTCATCATCGGATCATCGGGCGGGATCGGGGCGGCGCTGCTGGCCGCATCAGGCCCGAATGCCATCGGATTATCCCGCAGCCAGCACGGGCTGGACATCACGGATGAGGCATCCATCGCCGCCCATCTTGGCGCGCAAGAAGCCCCGTTTGACCGCATCATCATCGCCACGGGCGCGCTAGAGCTAAACGGGGCGCGCCCCGAAAAATCCCTTCGCGCGCTGGACGCTGCCGCCATGTCGGCGCAGTTCCAACTGAATGCCATCGGCCCCGCTTTGGTGCTGAAACACGCGCTGCGTCTGATCCCGCGCGACAGGCCCGCCCAAATCGCGGCCCTGTCGGCACGGGTAGGCTCTATCGGCGACAACGCCCTTGGCGGCTGGCACAGCTACCGCGCGGCCAAGGCGGCGCTGAACCAATTCTTCCACACCGCCGCCATCGAAATTGCCCGCACCCACCCCATGGCCTGCGTGGCGCTAATCCATCCTGGCACAGTCGCCACCAGCCTTGGCGCAACCTATTCTGGCAACCACCCCACCACCCCACCAGATCAGGCCGCGAAAAATATTTTGCACGTTTTGCAGGGGCTTACGCCTGAAAACACAGGCCAATTCTTTGATTGGCAGGGCAAGGTCATCCCGTGGTGAAACCCCGCCTTATTCTAATCTTAGGCGATCAGCTTACCCCCAGCCTTTCCGCCCTAGCTGCTGCCCAAACGGGCGATATTGTGATCATTGCCGAGGTGATGGGCGAGGCCACTTATACCCCGCATCATCCCCAAAAAATCGTCCTTTTCTTGGCCGCAATGCGCAAATTTGCGCAAGAACTCAGGCGCTTGGGCCACACTGTCGCCTATAGCGAACTGGACGATCCTGAAAACACCCACTCTATCGTGGGCGAGATTATCCGCCGCGCTGCCGAATATGGCGCGGGCGAAGTCATCGCCACCCAAGCGGGCGATTGGCGCCTGCGCGCGGCCTTAGATGCGTGTCCTATCCCCGTAACAACACTGCCTGACACAAGATTTATCTGCTCCGAGTTCGAGTTTTCCGCATGGGCTGCGGGCAAGAAACAGTTGCGGATGGAATATTTCTACCGTGAAATGCGCCGCAAAACGGGCCTTTTGATGGACGGCGATCAGCCCGTTTTGGGCCGCTGGAATTTCGATGCCGAAAACCGCAAACCCGCAGCGCCTGATCTGCTGCGGCCAAAGCCGCCTCGATTTGTCCCTGATATGGAAACCCAAGCAGTCATCGACCTTGTGCGCGGCAGGTTCAACCATTTCGGCGGGCTCAATGATTTTGGCTGGGCCACCACCCGCGCAGATGCGATGGTCGCCCTTGACCATTTTATCACCCATTCCCTGCCCCGATTCGGGGCCGAACAAGATGCGATGCTGCGCGATGATGCCTTCCTGTCCCACGCGCTGATTTCACCCTACCTTAACCTTGGCCTGCTATCCCCACTAGAGGTGTGCCAGCGGGCGGAAACGGAATACCGCGCCCAACGCGCGCCGATCGAATCTGTCGAAGGTTTCATCCGCCAAATCATCGGCTGGCGCGAATATATGCGCGGGATTTACCTGCTGTATGGGCCAGAGTATTTGACGCGCAACGCACTGAACGCAGACGAAAAATTGCCAGATATGTATTGGGGCGGGCCGACGAAAATGGCATGTATTGGCGCAGCCGTGGGCCAGACGCAAACCCATGCCTACGCCCATCATATCCAGCGCCTTATGGTTACTGGCAACTTTGCCTTGCTGGCTGGCGTTGCCCCCGCAATGGTGCATGACTGGTATTTATCGGTCTATGTCGACGCGGTCGAATGGGTATGCGCGCCCAACGTTTTGGGCATGTCGCAATTCGCCGATGGCGGCGTGATTGCCAGTAAACCCTACATATCTTCAGGGGCTTATATCAACCGCATGTCCGATTATTGCAAGGGCTGCGCCTATAATGTCGCCGCCAAAACGGGGGATGCCGCTTGCCCATTCAACAGCCTTTACTGGCATTTCCTGCATCGCCACCGCGCGCGGTTTACCACCAATGCACGGATGGGCCAGATGTATCGGGTATGGGATAAATTGGCCGAGGGTCACCGCGATCAAGTCTTAGCTGACGGCGAAAAAGTTCTGGCGAAACTTGCAAAAGGCGAGGTGGTTTAGGGCAAAACCTGATCGGGCGCTTTCAGCACATCCGCGCGCCAAATGCCCGATTCAATCGTGCCATCGGCGCGGGTCATAATGCCGCGCCCATCGCGCAACCCGTTCAAAAACCGGCCCACATAACTGTCACCATTAGCATAGCGCGCCGTGCCTTTGCCGTTCATCAACCCCGATTTCCAGCGCCCTTCATAGGCAAAGCCATCGCCTGAACTAAGGCTGCCTTGCCCCTCATAAAGCCCTAGGCGAAAGTCGCCCTTGTAAGCCAGCCCATCACTGCCGCCCTTTACTTCGCCAAACCCATCACGCTGCCCGTCTTTCCACGTGCCAAAATACGTCTCACCATCGCGGTAAGTCATGGTACCAATACCATTCGGCTGCCCTTTCTCGAAGGTTCCAGCGAAGCGGGTACCATCCCTATAAATCGCCAAGCCTTGGCCCTGCCGAATGCCGCGCAGCCATCCACCTTCGTATATGGTGCCATCGGCATAGGTTGTCTTACCGCGCCCGTGCGGGATCCCGCGCTCCCATTGCCCAGTATATTCCGTGCCATCGGCATATGTGATCTTGCCGCGCCCATGCGGGCTGCCGTCTAGCAATCCGCCAATGTAAACCGCACCATCGGCATAACGTTGGTTGCCTTCGCCGTTCAGCATGCCCTTGCTCCAAACACCCGCCATCACACGGCCATCTGCACCGCGAAATGCGCCGCTGCCTTGCCGTTGGCCATCTGCAAAGCCGCCAGTATAGGTGTCGCCATTAGGATAAATCAAAAGGCCCCTGCCATGGCGCAATCCTGCGCGAAAGCTGCCGTGATAACGGGTGCCGTCCGCCTCGATCAGGCTTCCTTGTCCTGTAATTTCGCCCTCCTTCCAGTTGCCTGCATAATGCGCGCCATCGGCGGCGATCAACGTGCCGTGACCATGGGGCAAATCGCCCTGCATTAGCCCGCTATAGACCGCGCCGTCGGGGTAGGTCAGTTGCCCTGCACCCTGCATCACGCCTTTGTCCCATGTGCCGCGATAGATTTGGCCGTTAGGTTTAGTCAGAATTCCAGCGCCATGATGCTGGCCGTCCAAAAGCGCGCCCTGATACACATCGCCCGAATGATAATTCGCGCGCCCAAGGCCCGTAATTTGCCCAGCGCGCCACGCGCCTAAGTAGCCCGATCCGTCGGCGTAGGTGATTTTGCCAACCCCATCGGCAAGACCTGCAAGGAAACCACCGCCATAAACCGCACCGCTGGGATAGCGCGCCATGCCAAGACCCTGCATCAGGCCGCCCTGCCACTGGCCTTCATAATCAAACCCATCAAGGCGGCGGAAACTGCCATAGCCCTCGGGCAGGCCAGCCGCAAAGCTGCCTTCATAGATGGAACCATCGGAATAGGTTTTTG
>CAXNJD010000201.1:0-4075 GCA_964202545.1 Cypionkella sp. | reverse complement strand
CTTGGATGTGATGGTTGACTATTTGGCCGAAAAGCAGGCCACGCACAAAACCCAACTGCTGTGGGGCACAGCCAACATGTTCTCGCATCGCCGTTGGATGTCGGGCGCTGCCACCAACCCCGATCCTGATGTTTACGCCTATGCCAGCGCCACGGTGAAAGCGAATATGGACGCCACTCTGAAACTGGGCGGGCAGAACTACGTTCTATGGGGCGGACGCGAGGGGTACGAGACGCTGCTGAACACCGATCTGAAATCGGAACGTGATCACGCGGGCCGTTTCTTGCAGCAAGTTGTCGAATACAAATACAAAATCGGCTTTAAAGGCGCGATTTTGATCGAGCCTAAGCCGCAAGAACCCAGCAAGCATCAGTATGATTATGATGTGGCCACGGTTTACGGGTTCTTGAAAGATTTCGGTCTGGAAAAGGAAGTGCAGACCAACATCGAACAGGGCCATGCCATTTTGGCGGGCCATTCGTTTGAACACGAAATTGCCACGGCGGCGGCGCTGGGGATTTTCGGGTCAATCGACATGAACCGCAACGATTATCAATCGGGCTGGGATACCGACCAATTCCCGAACAACCACGCCGAAAAGGCTGTGGCGTTTTATGAAATTCTGCGCGCGGGTGGTTATACCACGGGCGGGACAAACTTTGACGCGAAGGTGCGCCGCCAATCGCTGGACGCAGAAGACCTTATCCTTGCCCATGTCGGCGGGATGGACACCTGCGCACGCGCCTTGAAATCTGCCGCCGCCCTGCTGGAAAGCGGCGAGATGGAGGCCGCACGCGATACCCGCTATGCAGGCTGGCAAACCCCTGCCGCGCAGGCGATGCTAAAGGGTAGCCTAGAGGATGCTGCAGCGCGGGTGATGAGTGAGGGGCTAGAGCCGCAGCCGAAATCGGGCCGCCAAGAACGTTTGGAAAATCTGTGGAATAGGTTCGTATGATATGAAGCGCCGCACCTTTCTGGCCCTGACTGCCACCAGCTTTACCGCCCCTGCATGGCCTGCCTTTGCGGCCATCGACGCGCGGGGAGTTTTGCTGAACTGGTATAAGTTGGTGCTGGAATTGGTGCGGCACACCGCCACCTATTCGCCGCCCGTGGCCAGCCGCGCCTTTGCCTATTTGGGCATTACGGCGTATGAGGTGCTGGCATCGGGCAATTCAGACTACACATCGCTAGCGGGGCAAGCGAATGGTCTAACAGCCCTGCCGCCCCGCCCTAATGGGGTGGATGATGCGCAGGCGCTAAACGCGGCGCTGACCGAAGCGATTGCGAATTTCTTTGACAATACTGGCCCCACAGGCCAGCGGGCGATGGATGCGATGGCCCGCGCCATGGGCACGCCCGATGCAACCTCTGCCGCCTATGGTTTGGCCGTGGCTGATCACATCTGGAACTATAGCCAAAGCGATGGCGGCGCTGTTGTGGAAAACATGGGTTTCCCTATGGAATATGAACTGGGCGGCAAGCCCAGCTCTTGGGTGCCAACCACGGCGTTGGTGCGCCAACAGCAATTCCCGCTTTTGCCAACATGGGGCAGTAACCGCACCTTTGCCGCCCCATCTGGCAGCGCCTGCGGCATTGCAGACCACCCCGAATACAGCGAAGACCCTGCTTCGGAATTTTACGCGCAGGCGATGGTGGTTTATGACACCTCAAAAACCCTAACGCCCGAACAGAAAATCATCGCGCGGTTCTGGTCGGATGATCCGATGTTGTCGCCCACCCCGCCTGGGCATTGGATTTCTATCGTGCTGCAAATTGCAGACCGCGACAGCATGGACGCTTTGCGCACCGCCGATGTTCTGGCGCGCCTTGGCATGGCGCTGGCGGACGGTTTTATCGGCTGCTGGTGGGCCAAGTATAAATACGATCTGATCCGCCCCGTATCCTATATCCGCCGCGTGATTGATCCCAAATGGGAGCCGCTGCTGATCACCCCGCCGTTCCCCGAATATCCATCGGGCCATTCCACCCAGTCGGGGGCCGCTGCGGCTGTCTTGACGGCGTTCTTTGGCGAGGATTTTGCGTTTTCGGATGCAACGCATGTTGATGATGCATTGCCCGTGCGCGACTTTCCCAGTTTCGCCGCCGCCGCGACCGAGGCCGCCATGTCGCGGCTTTACGGCGGCATCCATTACCCCTTTGGCAATATCAACGGGCTGGAACAGGGCCGCTGCTTCGGGGCCTTTGCCGCAGGATTGAAGACAAAATCATGAAATATGTGATCGCCGCGTTCGGTTTGTTTGCCAGCCCTGCCATGGCGCAGGACATCCCGAAATTCGTGACTGAGACAGCCACGGCTGGCATTGAGCACGCCTTTACGGGCGAGTGGGAATATATGGTGGGCGGGGGGGCTGCGATTTTTGATTGCAACGCTGATAGCTTGCCTGATGTTTACATCGCAGGCGGGCAAGACCGCGCCGCGCTGTATGTGAACGCATCGCAAAAGGGCGGCGCACTGGCCTTTACTAAAACCGCCAGCACCGCCGATCTGCCCAGTGTTTCTGGGGCGTATCCGATTAACATCGATGGCGATTCGATCCCTGATCTGGTGATTTTGCGCGTGGGCGAAAATGTTGTCATGCGGGGGCTGCCCGATTGCCAGTTTGAACGGGCGAATGAGATGTGGGGTTTTGACGGTGGCAATGCGTGGTCAACCGCCTTTGCTGCCACGTGGGAGGGGGGCAATACCCTGCCCAGCCTTGCCATTGGCAATTACATAGACCGATCGCAAGAAGCCTTTCCGTGGGGCAATTGCACCGACAATTGGATGCACCGCCCTGTTGGGGAAACCTATGCCAAACCGCTGCCGCTGACCCCCAGCTTTTGCGCGCTATCGATGCTGTTCACCGATTGGAACCGTTCGGGCCAGCCCAGCTTGCGCGTGTCCAATGACCGCGAATATTACAAAGGCGGGCAGGAACAGCTTTGGCATTTTGAAGGGCCAGAAACCGCGCCGCGCCTTTATACTGCCGACGAAGGCTTTCCCCGCCTGCGCATTTGGGGCATGGGCATTGCCAGCGCCGATATAACGGGCGATGGTCTGCCCGATTATTACCTAACTTCGATGGCGGATCAAAAGTTTCAAACGCTGGCCGAACCTGCGGCAAGCCCGCTGAAACCCAAGTACAGTGATGTGGCTTGGCCGCTGGGCATCACCGCGCACCGGCCCCATACTGGCGGCGATCTGCGCCCGTCTACGGGCTGGCACGCGCAGTTTTCCGATGTGAATAATGACGGGCTGGCCGATTTGTTTGTGGCCAAGGGCAATGTTTGGGAAATGCCAGATTTTGCGCAGAAAGACCCCAACAATCTGTTCCTGCAAACCGCCGAGGGTAAGTTTATCGAGGCGGGCGAGACATCGGGCGCGCTGTCGATGAACGCGGCGCGCGGCGGCGGGCTGGCCGATTTTAACGGCGATGGCTGGCAAGATTTGCTGGTGGTCAACCGCAATGGCCCGACCGAAATATGGCGCAATACGGGCACGGGTGCGGCGGGCAATTATGTCAACATCGCCCTATCCCAACCTGCCCCCAACACCGACGCGATTGGCGCTTTTATAGAGTTTAAGCGCGGCGGCAAAGTTGAGACGCGCGAAGTGACCATCGGCGGTGGTCATGTGTCTGGCGTGCTGGGCCCGCAGCATTTTGGCCTTGGCGGTGCAGATACCGCCGAAGTGCGGGTGATTTGGCCCGATGGAACAGTTGGGAATTGGCAGACTGTTTCCGCCGGGCAAACAATAACTTTGCAGCGTTAAGGATAACTTCAGTTTTTTTCGCCAAGTTGGTGGCACGATTCCCTGTGTCACCACAGTTTGGCCCAATTTATGTCTGTTTTGACGATCAATTTCCCCTTTATCCAAAGCGTGTTTTCCGCTTTGGTTGAATCGATGCTGCTGCCAGTTGCACCGATTCGATGTCAGTAGTACGAGTTGGGGAAGTGTTGTGATAGAACCATCTGCCGGGATTTTTATCCTGAAGGTCGATATTGTTGCCGCTGGCACGCATTTACGCGTGAGTGCCAGAAGGGCCGAATTTTGTGCCATTGAACAGCTGGCCGT
>CAXNJD010000200.1:0-4089 GCA_964202545.1 Cypionkella sp. | reverse complement strand
TGGATTGCATCAAGGAAGGCGTGCCAGAGCCGATGGTGCTAATTAATCCTAAGATCATATCATCATCCGAAGATATGAACGTCTATGAGGAGGGATGCCTATCGATCCCCGACCAGTATGCCGAAATCACGCGCCCCAGCGAAGTGACGGTACAATGGATGGGACTGGACGGCGCGCAACATGAACGCCAGTTGAGCGGATTATGGGCGACATGCGCACAGCATGAGATTGACCATCTGAACGGGCGTTTATTCATCGATAATCTGGGCCCACTGAGGCGGCAGATGATCACCCGCAAAATGGAAAAGCTAAAGCGCGAGCGGGCGCGCGGGGTATGAGCGCCCCGTATCCGCGCCCGTTCGTGCCCTATCCGCACAAGGCATTGCGCACGGGCGCGGCTCATGTTGACGCCATCATCGATGACATTCGCGCCCTATGGGACGAGATGATTGTCGCCATGGATGCGATGCCTGGCGTTGGTCTTGCCGCCGTTCAATTGGGCGTGCCTATGGCGCTGGCGGTTGTGGATGCGTCTGATACGCGGGGCCAAGCGGTGCGTATGGCCAACCCGCGTATCCTGCACGCCAGTATTCAGATGCATGAGCATGAGGAGGCATCACCAAATCTGCCGGGCGTATCGGCGGCGATATCGCGGCCCCGCGCGGTGACGGTGGAGTTTATGAACGATCAAGGCGCGGTTGAGCAGCGCGATTTTGTTGGACTGTGGGCAACATCGGTGCAGCATCAGATCGATCATTTGGCGGGCAAAATGTATTTTGACCACCTTTCGCCGTTGCGGCGCAGAATGCTGCTGGCAAAGGCGGACAAGTGGGCCAAGCGGAACTAGGGGTGCGCGCATGAAAATCATCTTCATGGGCACGCCCGATTTTTCAGTTCCCATCCTGCAAGCGCTTGCGGCGCAGCATGAGATTTTGGCGGTTTATTGCCAACCCCCCCGTCCCGCAGGTCGCGGCAAGGCCGATCGGCCAAGTGCGGTGCAGCTTGCGGCAGAGTCGTTGAGCTTGCCTGTGCGCTATCCTGTTAGTTTGAAAGGCGCGCAGGAGATGGCCGAATTCGCTGCGCTGGGCGCCGATCTTGCTGTGGTGGTTGCCTATGGTCTGATCCTGCCGCAGGCAGTTTTGGATGTGCCGCGCATGGGCTGTGTGAACATCCATGCCAGCCTTTTGCCGCGCTGGCGGGGCGCGGCCCCCATTCACCGCGCGATTATGGCGGGGGATACTGAGACGGGGATTTGCATCATGCAGATGGAGGCGGGGCTGGATACGGGGCCAGTTTTGGCGCGCGCCGCGCTGAGGATTGGAGCGAGTGAGACGACCGCAGAACTGCATGACCGCTTGTCGGCGCTGGGGGCACAGGTGATTGTGCAAATCCTGCCGCGCCTGCCTTTGAAAGCCGAGGTTCAGTCTGAACAGGGCGTGAGTTATGCTGCGAAAATCGACAAAAGCGAGGCGCGGGTAAACTGGGCGCGCCCTGCCGTTGAGATTGCCCGCCAGATCAACGGGCTGTCGCCGTTTCCGGGCGCATGGGTAGAAATTGGTGGCGAAAGGGTAAAATTGCTGCGTGCCGCTGTGGCCACAGCTCAAAGCGGTGTGGGCCAAGGCAACGCGGGCGCGCATTTGGGCGGGTTTGTTGTGGCCTGCGCCACGGGCGCGGTGCAAATTCTAGAAGTGCAGCGTGAAGGCAAGCGGCGCGGCAGTGCCGAAGAGTTTCTGCGCGGCGCAAGCCTGCCTGATTATCTGACGTAATTTCGCGCAGATCCCCCTTCATTTCTGCGCCCCCCTCCCCATATGCAAATCAGGCAACAATAGGGGGCCACAAATGTCGATCATCGCACTGATTATCTTTGGTATTGCGGCGGGGTTTATTGCCACCAAAGTGATGCGGCTGGATGTTGACCTGCCGACAACAATTGCCATTGGCGTGGGCGGCGCGCTGATTGGCGGGCTGGTGTTGCAGGGCTTATCGATGCTGGCGGGTATGCTGTCGGGTTTTGTGGGCGCTGTGCTGGGCGCGGTTTTGCTGATTTGGGCCTACAAGACCTATATCGCGAAATAATCAGTCTAGGCTTCGGATCAACTCGCCAAAGCGGTAAGTTTTGCCGCCTGCATCGCCCCAAGCCAAGCGGCCCTGCCACGCAGCGAAAATCAGGCCAGCGGTGTTGCGCGATGAAATTCCGCCCCCGAAATGGGCGGCCAAAATCGCCTCAACCTCGGCGCGATAGGCACTGGCAGCGGTGCGCGCGGCAGGGATGCGCAGGCTGTGCGACAAGAGGGCAGGCAGATCGGTAAAATCGGCTTGGATTTTCAGAAATTCTTGCACATCTTTTGGGCTGCGGCCCATATCTTGCGCGGCGCTTTGCGCCAATTTGGTCAGATCGGCCCATGCAGCCTGCAGCGCCCCGCCGACCATGGCCGATTGGCTGCCAAAGCGTAAGACCAGAGCGGGTGCAGACAGGCCCGTTGCACCCGCCACTTCGCGAAAAGATACCGCTTTTTCGCCGCTGCGTAGCAAACGCTCGCGCACGATGGCAAGAATGGCAGCATCGGAGATGAGTTTTGTACGTGACATGGGTGCAATATGAATGATCGTTCCGATTTTTCAAGCCAAAGTTGCGCGATTGCTGGACACTTTAGGTTGAATTTGCCAATCTGCCCGAAATATGAGGGCAGTGTTATGGATGATGACGATCTAGAAGGCGAGGATTTGGCCGAGGCGATGGGCCGCAAACCATCGTCCAAGCCGCTGCCTTCGACCCCTGATGAGATTGAAGCGATGGTGCGCCGCCAAAAGCGCAATCTGCGCCGCGCTTGGGCCGAGGGGTATTTGCTGGCCGTTTGCGCCATGCTGAAGCCGGGGGATTTGGCGCTGGATTTGGGCGCGAATATGGGCGTGGTCAGCGATAAGCTGGTCGCCACAGGCGCGGATGTGATTGCCTACGAGCCTGACCCCTTTGCCTTTGGCAAGCTGCAACAGCGGTTTGCGGGCGTGCCCAATATCACGCTGGTCAATGCAGCGGTGGGTGTAGGCACGGGCACCGTTCGGCTGATGCGGGCAGATAACTTTGCCGCCAACCCCGAAGGCGCATCGGTGAAAAGTACGATTTTGGACGGCGGACGGCGGATTGATGCGGAAAATTCTATCGAAGTGCCGCATTTGGATTTTCCTACCCTGCTGAAGGGATTTGTCGCAGATCGCGGAGAAGTCGCCTTTGTGAAAATGGATATCGAAGGGGCAGAGCTGGATATTCTAGAAACCATGCACCGCGAAGGATTGTTCGCCCATACCCGCTGCCTTGTCGCCGAAACGCACGAGCGAAAGTTCAAGGATCTGCGCGCAAGGTACAAGGCGCTGCGGGCCGATGTTGCCGCTCATTACCACGCGGGTAAGGTTAATCTAGATTGGATTTAGCGGGGTTCTTTTTCGGCGCATCCGCGCGGGGCGGCATTGATTTGTAAACGGGCATGCGCCAGCCAAGGCCGATAGAACCCGCGCGCAAAATCAGCGTCACGGCGGCGCAGATCAGCAGCGATGTGCGCATATCCAGCCCAGCCCACACCGCCAGCAGCGCAGCCCCAGCCCCTGCAAATGCGGCGGTTGCATAAATCTCGCCCTGTTTCAGCACAAGGGGTACTTCATTGCAGACCACATCACGCATCAGCCCGCCCAAAACCCCTATAATCACCCCCATCACCAAAACCACGGGCCAGCTTTGCCCCATGCCCAGTGCCACACCCACCCCCGCAGGCACGGCCACGGCAAGGGCAAAGGTATCCAGCCACAAGATCGCGCGGTAGCGGCTTTCAAGGCGGTGGGCAGTAAAGAACACCGCCACTGCCGCCAAAACGGCCGCCAGCAGGATAGACGGGTCAGCCACCCAGAAGACTGCATCGCGGTTTAAAAGCACATCGCGGATCGTGCCGCCGCCCACAGCCGTAAGGCAGGCGATAAAAATAAACCCCACGATGTCCAGCTGGCTGCGCGAGGCGACAAGCGCCCCTGTCAGGGCAAATACCGCGACCGCCGCGATATCAAGGATATAAAGCAGCGTCATGCTGCCCCGTTGGGTTT
>CAXNJD010000199.1:0-4094 GCA_964202545.1 Cypionkella sp. | reverse complement strand
GAAGGCGCTGGCATCGCCTATACCATCCAGCCCGGCCTGACCGCAGCCAGCGCCGCTGCCGCCGCTATCGGACAATCGCTGACCCAGCGCGGGCGCAATGCAGCCCTGCGCATTGTCACGGGGCATGACATGGCAGGTTTTGCCGACCAAGATTGGCGCGGGCTGGCCCAGTGCGGCGAAGTTGCTGCCATTTACATGGGCAAAAAATCAGCCCGCTTTATCCAAGGGCGGCTTTTGATGCATGGGGCAAGTGCCGAAACGCCAGTAACACTGGTCGAAAACGTCTCGCGCGCTGACCAGCGCATCATCGCTTGCACTTTAGCCACTTTTGCGGCACATGCCGCCACGTTGTCAGGTCCTGCCGTTATTCTGCTGGGGCTGTCCCCCCGCGCCGCAACCCAACATATTTCACATTTGCAAGAGGCACAGGCATGAGCCGCAGCTTTACCCCCAAAATTGTTACAGCCAATGACCTTCGCCTTGGCGATGTCGTCTATTTAACCGAATCTGGCCAATGGTCGCGCCTGCACCACGAGGCTGCGCTTTATTCGGAAGAGGAAGTTGCAAATTCCGCCCTCGCCAGCGCCGCCGCACAGTCGCTGATTGTTGTGGGCGCATACCTAGCCGATGCCAAAGCGGGGCCACATGGGCCAGAGCCTGTGCATTTTCGCGAAGTGTTCCGCACGCGCGGGCCATCGAACTATGCGCATGGTAAGCAAGTCGATCTGCAAGAACCCGCAAAGGTGGCGTGATGTATAACTATTCTGATTTTGACGAAAGTTTTGTGCGCGCGCGCGTTGCGCAGTTCACAGGCCAAGTGGCGCGCCGCCTTGACGGCAGCTTGACGGAAGAAGAATTCCGCCCCCTGCGCCTGATGAACGGGCTATATCTGCAATTGCACGCCTACATGCTGCGCGTGGCCATTCCCTATGGCACGCTATCGCCGCATCAGATGCGCCAACTGGCGATGATTGCTGATACCTACGATAAGGGGTATGGCCACTTTACCACGCGCCAGAACATCCAGTTTAACTGGTCCAAATTGCCTGAGGTTCCCGCCATTCTGGGCGCTCTGGCTGATGTGGAAATGCACGCCATTCAAACATCGGGCAATTGCGTGCGCAATGTGACGGCAGATCATTTTGCAGGCGCTGCGGCGGACGAGATTGAAGACCCCCGCCCCTATGCAGAACTACTGCGCCAATGGTCGATGGATCATCCCGAATTCCAATTCCTGCCGCGCAAGTTCAAAATTGCGATCACAGGCAGCCCGCATGACCGCGCTGTCACCCGCGCGCATGACATCGGCCTGCGCATGGTGCGCAATTCGGCTGGCGAGGCTGGGTTTGAAGTAATCGTAGGCGGGGGCCTTGGCCGCACACCGATGTTGGGCCATGTGGTGCGGGGGTTCCTGCCCATTCCAGATCTGCTGCCATATGTCGAGGCTGTTCTGTCGGTTTATAACACCCTAGGGCGGCGCGATAACAAGTATAAGGCGCGGATCAAGATCACCGTGCATGAAACGGGCGCAACCGAAATCACCCGCATGATTGAAGAGCGGTTTATCGAGACCCGCGCGCAGTTTGGCGGGGCCGATCAGGCGTTGCTTGACGAGATCCGCGCGGCCTTTGCCCCGCCTGCCTTTCGAAACGGCGATACCAGCGCTTACGATGCCGCCTATGCCGCAGATGGCGCGTTTCGCGCTTGGGCCGATACGAACCTGTCCCAGCACCGCGTTGGTGGCTATGCGATTGTCACTGTATCGCTGAAGGCGCATGGCGACACGCCCGGCGATGCTACGGGCGAACAAATGCGGATTTTGGCCGATTTGGCCGAACAAAACGGCCATTCTGATCTGCGCATTTCGCACGAGCAGAACGTGATCTTGCCGCATGTGCACAAATCTGACCTGCCTGCGGTTTATGCCGCCCTAAAGGCCGTAGGTTTGGCGACAGCCAATATTGGACTTTTGTCCGATATCATCGCCTGCCCTGGCATGGATTATTGCAGCCTTGCCACAGCGCGGTCGATCCCCGTGGCGCAGGAATTGGCTATGCATTTCAAGGCGCTAGACCTTGAACATGATATTGGGCCAATCAAGCTGAAAATCAGTGGCTGCATCAATGCTTGTGGGCACCACCATGTGGGCCATATCGGCATTTTGGGGCTTGATCGTGCGGGGGTGGAAAATTACCAAATCACCCTTGGCGGCGATGGCAGCGAAACGGCCGCCATTGGCGAGAAAATCGGCCCCGGCTTTGCCTATGACCAAGTCACACCCGCCATTGAACGCCTGCTGCGCGCCTATATCGCACTGCGCCTCGAGGCGGGCGAGACATTCATCAACGCCTATCGCCGCCTTGGCCCTACGCCGTTTAAAGCCGCGCTTTATGGCGAGGGAGATGACCTTGATGCCGCTTGATGCGCAGCAAAAGCACGGCCCTGCCCGCGTGGCCGAACGCGTGGCGGCCCTGAACGCGCGGTATCGCCATCACGGGGCGACGGCGGTGCTAGAGCATGCGCTGAAGGATGCAGATTTGGGTCAGGTTGCGCTCGTGTCGTCCTTTGGAGCGGAATCGGTGGTGCTGCTGCATCTGGTATCGGTTATTGCGCCGCAAACGCCTGTGCTGTTTGTCGATACTAAGATGCTGTTCCAAGAAACCTTGGATTATCAGCGCCAGTTGGCCGAAAGCCTGCATTTGTGCGATTTGCGCACCATTCGCGCGCCCAAAAGCCGCCTTGATTTTGAAGACCCAGACGGCACGTTGCACCAATTCAACACCACTGCCTGCTGCAATGTGCGCAAGGTGGAACCGCTTGAACATGCCCTTGCGCCGTTCGATGGCTGGATCACGGGGCGCAAGCGCTTTCAGGGCAGCACCCGCGCGGCGGTAGAGTTTTTTGAATCTGAAAACGATCTGCGCATCAAGGTGAACCCCCTTGCCCATTGGGGGCGCGAAGATATCGAAGACTATATGGTCAACAACCGCCTGCCCCGCCACCCGCTTGTGGCCAAGGGCTATCCTTCCATCGGCTGCGCGCCGTGCACCACGCCTGTGGCGCCCGGCGAAGACCCGCGCGCAGGGCGCTGGCGCGGCAGTGCCAAAGCAGAATGCGGTATTCACACAGTGGGCGTTACCGCCAGAAAGGACAGCGCAGCATGAGCGTTCTTGTCACCGATACGGGCTTTGGCCCTGCACCCGACATTGAAACAGTGGGGACTGCCGATATTGACGCGCATAAGGGCGCGCTGCTACTGGCCCATACGGACGCACCAGACGCGGTGCAGCCTTATATAAACGCGCTGACGACCATTCTGGTAGCCTTTCCCGCGTTTAATGATGGCCGCGCCTTTACCATCGCGCACCGCCTGCGGGCATTGGGATATACGGGCACATTGCATGCCATTGGCCCCGTGATCGCCGATCAATACGCCATGGCGCGGCGAGTGGGGTTTGATGGCGTGATTATCCCAGATGCGCTTGCTGCCCGCCAACCCGAAGGCCAATGGTTGGCCCGCGCCGACTGGCAAGAAAACCACTATTTGGCCCGCCTGCGCGCCTAAACGCACGCGCAAACGGCAGCGCCATTTGCCCCTACCCCTGCTTGGCCCCAAGGGCTATAAATTCGAAAGACTTCATATGACCGAGGCCGCGATGCAAGACGCCCCCCTAAAAGCCCACCTGCCCGATGCGCAGATCGTCACGGCGGTAACGCATTGGACGGATCACCTTTTTTCGTTCCGCGTCACACGGCCCAAAACTCTGCGCTTTCGGTCGGGCGAATTTGTGATGATTGGCCTGATGGGCGAGAATGGCAAACCCCTGCTGCGCGCCTATTCCATCGCATCGCCTGCTTGGGATGAAGAGCTTGAGTTTTATTCCATCAAAGTGCCCGATGGCCCGCTGACCAGCCGCCTGCAACACATCGCAGTGGGCGATGAGATTATCCTGCGCCCAAAACCCGTTGGTACGCTGGTGCATGACGCGCTGCTGGGCGGCAAACGGCTTTGGCTGCTGGCCACGGGCACAGGCTTTGCCCCCTTTGCCAGCCTGCTGCGCGAACCTGAAACCTACGAGAAATACGAAAGCGTC